>JALUUZ010000584.1 GCA_027021095.1 Gammaproteobacteria bacterium | reverse complement strand
TGGCAGAGCAGGCAGGGGCGGATGCCATTACGGTGCATCTGCGCGAGGATCGGCGGCATATCCAGGAACGGGACCTGCACCTGCTTGCGCAGGTGGTCGAAACACGTATCAACCTGGAAATGGCGGCGACCGAGGAGATGGTCGAAATCGCCGAGGCCCTGGCGCCGGCGGATTGTTGCCTGGTGCCTGAACGGCGTGAAGAGCTGACGACCGAGGGCGGCCTGGATGTCGATGCCAACCAGGACAAGATCGCCAAGGTATGCGCGCGTTTGCAGGCAGTCGGGACACGGGTGTCGTTGTTCGTCGACGCAGAGCCGCGGCAGATCAGGGCGGCGGCAGAGGTCGGGGCGCCGGTCATCGAAATCCATACCGGGCATTTCGCCGACGCGGCGAGTCCCGCAGCGCGGCAGGCCGCGCTCGGAAAAATCATCGATGCGGTGGGTCTGGGCACGGAACTCGGGCTGGCGGTGAACGCCGGGCACGGCTTGCACTATCACAATACCCGTGCCGTGGCGGCGATCGGCGGAATTCGGGAGCTCAATATCGGCCATGCGATCGTGGCCCGGGCGTTGTTCGTCGGGCTGGCGCAGGCGGTGATGGAGATGAAACGACTGATGATCGAGGCCAGGCAGTCAGGCTGGTAGCCTGCGTTGGCCAACATGCTGGTGCGGAACTTGACAAAAGTGCACTTGTCTTCGACGCTTAAAGAATCCAGGGGCAGCTTGCGCATCCTTGTCTTCGCCACGCGATGCAGGGTTTTCCAGGCAGTATCCCGGGGCAGTATTTTTCCGGGACAGCACGTAAAGTACCGCTATGTTACCAGCAGAGGATTGTCACTGGCAGGACTGGCATCTGAGCCTGCAGGCCGGGCAGCATCATACCTTGCGGGAGGTATTGGCAAACATCAGGAATGTCGCTGCAAATTCTGAGGATATTCCGTTGATCATCCAGCTGATCGAGAACCCGAAATTCAAGATTCCCGGTGTGACATTGTTCAATGGCGCAGTGGACCTGCATGACCATGACTGCATTCATGCGCTGCTTGGCCGTGGATTGTTGTCCAAAGACGAGGCGTTCGTCATCGGTTTTACCATGGGCAGCACCAACCGGGTGACCGCGGCGGAATCGAAGTTGTATGCGTTTGCCGCCAAATATCTTTATCCGGGCCCCTACAAGTTTGACGATGAGGATATCCAGGTGTTCAAGGACGCGGTGCACTTAGGGTATATTTCCGACTGTGTACCATTGAATGCGGTTGATTACAGGCAGTACTACGACCTGAGCCTGACGCAGCTACGCAGCGAAATCGGGATCGAAACGGATTTATTGCTGGCATACTATGGGATAGAAAAGCGCCGTTATCCTGGTTCGAAAGCGAGTAAAAGGTTATTATAACGAGAGTTGAATAACAGTATGACATGAGTATCGCAGTAGTGTTGAAGGGGTATTTTGCAAACAGGATCCAGGTCCATGCATGACCGCACTGTATACAGTGTGGGGCTGGGTGTTCTGCTGTTGTTGTCGGCAACAGCGTTTGCCGGGGAAGTGAAAAAAAGCCCGTGGCAGCGGATCAACCATGGGTTGGAATTGGGTATTTTTACCGCCAAGACCAAGGCCCGGCTCGGTGATTCGAAAATACGGGTACTGCGTATCGACCCGAAATATTACAGCTTTCACCTGGTCAATGCGTCAGCACCGGGAGAGGGCAGCAACATGAGTGTGCGGCAGTGGGCCAGGCGCTACAAATTCGTCGCGGCGATCAACGCCAGTATGTACCAGCGTGATCACTCGACCAGTATTTCGCTGATGCGTTCAGCGAACCATACCAACAACCCAAGCCTGAGCAAGCACAAGTCGATCCTCGCCTTTATGGGGACACGTAAAGATGAAGGGGCGGTCAAGCTGTTCGACCGAGAGTGTGACAACATCACCGGCCTGAAAAAACGTTTCCGGGTGCTGGTACAGAGTATCCGCATGATTTCCTGCCACGGCAAGAACGTCTGGAAAAAATCCGACGAGAGCTGGAGCACGGCGATGATCGCCGCCGACAAGCAGGGGCGTCTTTTATTCATTCATGTGCGTGCGCTCTACACGACACACGATTTGATCAACAACCTGCTGTTGTTGCCGCTCGACATCAGGACGGCGATGTACGTCGAAGGCGGGCCGCAGGCGCAGTTGTATATCCGTACCCCGAGCAAAGAGTACACTTTTCTTGGCAGGTACCGTTCTGCCATCACGGGTAAGGCCATCGCCAAATTCGGCTGGCCGGTTCCGAACGTGATTGGTATCCGGCCACGTTAGTGGTGGTGCGTACAACGTGTGGTGCGTACAACGTACCCTACTTTAGGGCGTGATATTTCCTTGGTGTAAATCCTTTGGTGTGCTTTGCACACCGTCCCGGCGAGGCAGGGTGCGTTGTACGCGCCAACACCACGACAAATCGAATCGCGTCGCGTGGTCATCCTTCTACACAGGATTCTCCCGCCTATTGAAAAGTTGCCGGAAATCGATATAATATCCTTATAAAAATAACTATTTTTAGTGGGACTTTTGCGAATAAGTTCATAGATTGAACATTATTGCGTGAATCAACCACTGTTAATCCTCAACTCTTGCGTATACTATACATTAACAGAGAAGCGGGCGTCTCTTGTGTGCTGATGTTTCAATTGGCACAAAATCAACAAGTTATGGAATTAATGTTAAGCATTTAGTTGAAGTTTGCTTTAAATATTTGTTGTTAAATATAATATTTTATTCAAACCTTCAACACGATGCTGTGGAAACGATAAAAAATAATTTTTATCAATAAGTTAAACGTGTTATTTCTTTGTCAGTCATACCATAAATTATAACTATGCTGATATAATAAAAGCTTGTTTATAAGCGCTGTGTGACATTACAGGAGCAATCCATGTTCGAAGTAATTGCGAGTGTATCGAATACGATCATCCTTTCCGATGTGATGATGATTGTGCCAGGGTCACAGACCTTGTCACTGATCGTCTGGGGCGGGTTGATCATTTTATTGCTATACCTTGCGCGTCACCCGGCGCATCTGGCAATCATGTCTATTTTCAACACCTTCTACGCCGGCTTCCGCATGGCCTCGCGATCGGTGATGCTGATGGCAAAACGGATGGCGGAACGCAACCGGGAAGTGTTGATCGCCGCCGGCTACGATGCCGCCGAACGCAGGCTGGAGCGCGAGTTCCTGCGCCTCGACAGCGCGGTCAAAAGAGACCTGGGTAACTATCCGGCGCTGCACCGTGAGGTACAGGAGAAGATGGCGCAGCTCGAGCAGGACTACCGCGACAGCACCGAAGAGCAGCCGCCGAATATCGAAGGCTGGGAAAAGGCCATCAATGCGGTGGCCAAGATTCCGTCCAAGGGCAGTACCATGGTGGCCGATGTCCTGAGTGACATCAACGAGTCATTCACCAATACACACAAGGACGTGATCAAGGAGTACCGGCGCGTCAACAAAGAACGGCACAAGATTCTTGGGCGCATCATTCCGATCGTGCGTGGTATGAGTGGCGCGATGGACGAGATGAACAAGAATATCCGTGACCTGACGGCGCGGGCCAAGGAAGTAGGCAAGTACATGGATGAGTTTGCCGAGATGCGGGCCAAAAGCGACAAGGCACATAACATGCTGGCTTCTTCGTCGTTGTTCCAGTTTTTTATCTCCGGCCTGATCCTGGTGATCGCGATAGGCGGCGCGGTGTTCAACTTCGAGTTGATCAAGACGGCGATGTCTGAAATGGTGGGTGGCAGTAACGCGGCCACCATTGGCGGATTGCGGGCCTCGAATGTCGCGGCATTGGTGATCATTATGATCGAGATCGCGATGGGGCTGTTCTTGATGGAGCTGTTGCGCATCACACGGCTGTTTCCAGGCGTCGGCACGATCGATGACCGGATGCGCAAACGGCTGATCTGGGTGTCTTTTCTGATTCTGCTGTTACTGGCTTGTGTCGAGTCAGGGCTGGCCTACATGCGTGACGTGATTCTTGAAAACAAGGAAATCACCAACGCGACGATTGCCGGCACTACCTTGGGCAGCAAGACTGCCAGCGACAAGCTCGGTTTGATCACGCAGATGACCCTGGGGTTCGTGCTGCCCTTTGCGCTGGTGTTTATCGCGATCCCACTGGAGTCGTTCGTGCATTCCTCACTGACGGCGTTGCGTACCATTGGACTGATCCTGCTGCGTTTTGTCGGATTCCTGCTAAGATTAGTGGGGAATATCTTTCGTCACATAGGTTATACGGTGGTGCGCTTCTATGACTTGGTGATCATCGTTCCATTATGGCTCGAGTATGTGCTCAGCAGCGAGGAAAAAAGACAAAAAAAGGGCAAGGTGAGATTGTTTCAATGAAGACAAAGACAGGTTTGACTTTACTGGCGGCAGTGCTGTTGCTGGCCGTTGGTGGCTGTAACAACAACCCGAAGGGATTCAGCCGCGCTGTGTATATGCTGGTGGATACTTCCGGCACCTATGTCAGGGAGATCGGCCGGGCAAACAAGATCATTCGTGCGCTGGTTACCGAGATGGAACCCGGCGATGCGTTTATGCTCGCCAGGATCGATAGTGACAGCTTCAGCGAAAAAGACGTAATCATCAATGTATCGTTCGATGCACGTTCCTCGCGCGCCAATGTACAGAAGCTCGAGCTGATCAAGCGGGTCGACAAGTTCGTCAAGAATGTCAAAAGCAGCCGTTACACCGATATCACCGGTGGTGTGTTGCAGGCGGTGGAGTATCTCAAGCGTTCCAATGCGGCCAATAAAAGCCTGATCATTTTTTCCGATCTGAAAGAAGACCTGCGGCGGGATCAGTTTCGTAATGTGAAAATCGATTTTTCAGACATCAGTGTCGTGTCAGTCAATGTCACCAAGTTGAAGTCCGATGCCCGCGATCCGCGCAACTACTTCAAGCGGCTCAAGCGTTGGAGCAGCAAGGTTAAAAAAACCAACGGCAAGTGGCAGGTG
>JALUUZ010000583.1 GCA_027021095.1 Gammaproteobacteria bacterium | reverse complement strand
GTAAACTGCTCGTCGTCTTCCGGGGTCTGGAACCAGAAATAAAATCCGGCCTGCGGGCGCCTTATTTCCGTCACCGGTTGCAGGATCTCACACATCAGGTCGAATTTCTGTCGGTACAGCCTGCGGTTTTCGATGACATGGGTTTCATCGTTCCAGGCCGCGATACTCGCCAGCTGGGTGGCAGGGGGCATGGCGCAACCATGATAGGTCCGATAGAGCCTGAATTGCTCGATCAGCCTTGCATCCCCGGCAACGAATCCGGAGCGCAGCCCGGGTACATTGGAACGTTTTGACAGGCTGTGAAACACCAGGCAGCGGGCAAAATCATCGCGTCCCATTTCACGGGCAGCCTGCAGCAGGCCGGTCGGTGGTGTGTGTTCATCGGGGTAGATCTCCGAGTAGCACTCGTCGGCGGCGATCACGAAATCATACCGGTCAGCCAGCAGGATCAGCTGTTTCAGTATGTCGCTGCCGATGACCGCGCCGGTCGGGTTGCCGGGCGAGCACAGGTACAGCAGGCTGCAACGGGCCCAGTCCTGTGCCGGCAGGTCGAAATCCGGCAGGAACTCATTGTCGGCAGTGCAGTTGAGGTAGTAAGGTGTCGCGCCAGCCAACAGGGCGGCACCCTCGTAGATCTGGTAGAAGGGATTCGGCATCATCACCAGTGCTTCATCATTGCTGTCGATGACACACTGGGCAAAGGCGAACAATGCTTCGCGAGTGCCATTGACCGGAAGCACCTGCCGCTCCGGATCGACGCTGCCGGCTGGCAGTTCGAAGCGCCTGCACAGCCATGCGGCGATGGCATTGCGCAGCGCATCGGTGCCTCGCGTCAGTGGATAGTTGGTCAATGTATCAGCGTGCGCACACAGGGTCTGGCCGATGAATTCCGGCGCAGGATGCCTGGGCTCGCCGATGGACAGTGCGATGTGCGGTAGATCGTCCGGCGGTCGAATGCCGTGTTTCAGCCTGGCCAGTCTTTCGAACGGGTAAGGCTGGAGTTTTGCTAAAAGCGGATTCATAGTACTCTATCGGGAATGTATACAGGACAGGTCAGCGTGAGTCGGCTCAAGAGTCGTCGTACAGACAGACAGTATAAAGGATCCATTGATGACTTCCAACCGTTTCGCTGAGCATTGGCCGGCGGGCAGCCTGCTGCTTGCTGCGGTCATGTGGGGTTTGTTCTGGCTGCCACTGCG
This sequence comes from Gammaproteobacteria bacterium, assembly GCA_027021095.1. Lineage (GTDB taxonomy): Bacteria > Pseudomonadota > Gammaproteobacteria > SZUA-21 > SZUA-21 > SZUA-21. The sequence continues at coordinate 3,816 of JALUUZ010000583.1, read as the reverse complement.
TTACTTTCACCAGCAGGGTATCGACGGACTCTGGTCTTCGGTGATCGTATACCTGGCCGCCCTTGTAGCTGGTGTCGGCCTGATGCGCCATCACTGGCATGAACTCCGTAATACGCCATGGCGTCTTGTTGCCATCGCGTTTGCGTCAGGCTGGTGTAATATCAGTTTTATCGTCGCGGTGGCTGAGAAGGATGCCGCCCGCGTGGTGTTGCTGTTCTACCTGGCACCGGTGTGGTCGATTATGCTGGGCATCCTGTTTCTGCATGAACGCCCGGGGCTGTCCGCCCTGGTGATCAGCCTGCTGGCGATGACTGGCGCTGGACTGATGTTGTGGGATCCGCAGCAGGGCGCCGTCTGGCCACGGGATAGAAACGACTGGCTGGCGTTGTCGTCCGGTTTTTCCTTCGCCGTCGCCAATGTGTTGGTGCGTGGACTGCCCCAGGCCGGCGCGATGACCAAGTCCTTTGTAACTTGGTGCGGTGTGGTGCTGGTAGGGGGGGTAGGGATCCTGCTGTTGTATCATCCACAACACTATCCAGTGCCGCAGGTACCAATGTCACTATGGCCGTGGTTGTTACTGGTCGGTGCGCCCGGGGTCGTGGTGATGACGGTGCTCGTGCAGTACGGCGTGTCGCGCTTGCCGGTCTACCGATCAGCGGTGATCTTGTTGTTCGAGGTTTTTGTTACCCTGTTGTCGAGCCAGCTGCTGTCGGACGAAAGGCTGTCGTCAATGGGATGGCTCGGTGGTGCGTTGATCATTGCCGCGTCGGCGGTGTCTGCGCTGGCAGCAAAGACTTCCCGTTACCGCCGTGGCCGGGGAGAGGTGGAATAATTTTTTGGTGTGCAGCTGGCTGCGTTGTGCGCACCAGCCTCATGACAAATTGCCTGCAGCATGAGCCGTCGTGTTGCACACGTTCTTTCTTAGCCCGGGTTTTGCTCAGGCGCGAGCAGATCCTTGATCGTCACCTCGAGTGCCTGTTGCTCCTCCAGAGTGAGCGGCTGGTTGTCGATGCTGGTGATGATAAAGGTATCTTCGGCCATCTCGCCAAAGGTCGCGATACGCGCGTTTTGCAGGCGGATGTGATAACGCCGGAAAGCCTGGCCGATGGTCGACAGCAGGCCGGGACGGTCGATCGCAGACAGCTTGAGTATCGTGCGCTGGCCCGACTTGTCTTTTTCGAAAACGACCTTGGTCGGTTTGTACAGAAACTTGAGCTGCCTGGGTGGACGGACATTGAGGTGCAGGGGCTTGACCGGTTCAGGGTGCAGAAGGTGCTGCCTGAGTGCGGCGGTGATCGATGCGATACGGGCTTTGTCCTGCAGGCTGTGCCCGGTATATTCATGTACCAGGTAGGTATTGAGCGCAAAATCGTTTTTCGCGGTGATGATTCTGGCGTCGAGAATATCCAGGTTCAGCTGTTCGAGTTTGGCGGCGATATCGCCAAACAGGTAATCGTGATCACGAGTATAGATAAAAATCGAAGTGCTGCCACGCAATACATGGTTTTCGATCAGTACCAACGGCAGGTCCTCGGGCCTGGTGTGCAGGATCGAGCGTGTGTGTGAGAAAATCTCTTCCGGGTGGTAACGCAGGAAATAGCCATCGTTCAGTGTCGACCAGACCTGGTCCGCCTGTTCGGCGGTGATGCCGGCCTTGTGCAGCAGTTTCAACGCCGCGGTCTTGCGGTCGTGCAGCCGGTTTTTTTGAATGTCGGCGCGATTCATGCCCTTTTGCAGCAGGTTGTTGGTGGCATGGTACAATTCTTCGAGCAGTGAGGCTTTCCAGGAGTTCCACAGGTTCGGATTCGTGGCACGTATATCGGCGACGGTCAGCAGGTACAGGAAGTCCAAGTGAGACTTGTCACCAACGATCTGCGCAAACTCATTGACGACTTCCGGGTCACTGATGTCCTTGCGCTGCGCCGTGGTCGACATCAGCAAATGGTGCTCGACGATCCAGGCAACGAAGTTTGCATCGTATTCACTCAACTCGTGCCTAAGACAGAAGCGTTTTGCATCGTCAGCCCCGAGGCGCGAATGATCGCCTTGTCTGCCTTTGGCGATATCATGGTAAAGTCCGCTGATGTACAGCAGTTCCGGTTTGGACAGGCCGCGGATCAGGTCGCTGCAGAAAGGAAACTCTTTATGAAATTCAGGGACGGTAAAGCGCCGCAGATTACGTACCACGAACAAGGTATGTTCGTCGACGGTGTAGGTGTGAAACATGTCGTACTGCATCCGCCCGACGATATTGCCGAACTCGGGCAGGTAGGCAGCCAGCACCCCGTAGCGGTTCATGCGCCGCAATTCGTGTGTCAGCCCATGGGGTTGACGCAGGATCTCGATAAACAGTTTCTTGGCATTCGGCTCTGCGCGGAATTTGTCGTCGATCAGGTGCAGATGGTTGCGGATCAGCCGGATCGTCGATGCCCGGACACCTTTGAGTTTCGGGTGGGTCTGCAGAACCAGGAAGAGCTCCAGCAGTGCAGTTGGAGTTTGCGTAAAGACGGCGTCGTGGCGGACTTCGAGAAAGCCGCGGTTCGACTGGAAACAAGGCGCGATCAGCTTGGGTTTGCGCGATTTTTTATTGAGTAGAATGGCTTCCTGGTAGTGTTGCAGCAGCATCTCGTTCAGACGTTCGAGCTGCATGACGGTCTGGTAGTATTTCTGCATGAACTGCTCGACCGCGATGATATGGGTGTCTTCGAAACCGAACAGACGCGCCAGTTCCTTCTGGTAGTCGAACAATAAGCGGTCTTCACGCCGCCCGGTGACCATGTGCAATGCAAACCGTATCTGCCACAAAAAGGCCTGCCCTTGAAGCAGTTCGCTGAGTTCCTTCTGGGTCAGGAAATCATGGGTGACCAGGTCGTGCAGGGTAGCGGCATTGAAATGGCGCTTGGCGACCCAGCCGATCATCTGGATGTCACGCAGGCCCCCGGGGCCTTCCTTGATATTGGGTTCCAGGTTGTACGCGGTGTCATGAAACTTATGATGGCGTGCCTGCTGTTCTTCCCACTTGGCTTTGAAAAAGCGCGGGCTCGGCCAGACTTTTTTGCTGCTGGTCAGGTGGCGCATCTGTTCAAAAAGCTGCGGGTTGCCGGTCAGCAGGCGTGCCTCCATCAGGTTGGTCGCAACGGTGATATCGGCTTTGCTTTCGGTCACACATTCTTTGAGCGTACGCACACTGTAGCCGATATCGAGTTTGATGTCGTAGAGAAAAACGACGAAACTCCGGATCGCGTCATGAAACCGCTTTCCTGCTTTATTGTCCAGAAGCACCATAAAATCGATGTCGGACTTCGGGTGCAGTTCGCCGCGGCCGTAACCACCAACCGCCACCAGTGCGATATGCCGGTCGTCCGGCTGCAGAAACAGGGTCCAGGCATGTAACAGCAGCTGGTCGATCGCAAACGCCCGGCCGGTGACCAGGTCTTCAATCGGGGCTTTGTCGCGAAAGCGTTGTGCCAGGCTCTCGTCCAGCGATTGCAGTTGCTGACGAAACAGCGTGCGTTTCTGTTGTAGACTGGTCGCCTGCTGCAGCGCCTGCTCGAACTGCGAGTCGTCGAGAAGGTGGGTTACGGACTGGGGAAGTGTGGTCATTTTCTACAAGCTGGGGGGAAGTGGCTGCTTGGGGCCTATTTCTTGGGCAGGACGGGGGTTTCGTTCGGACGTAATGTCAGTACCTCGACGCCGTCTTCAGTCACCAGCAGAGTGTGTTCCCATTGGGCGGACAGCGAGTGGTCTTTGGTGACCACGGTCCAGCCGTCATTCAGGATTTTGATATGACGTTTGCCGGCGTTGATCATCGGCTCG
>JALUUZ010000582.1 GCA_027021095.1 Gammaproteobacteria bacterium | reverse complement strand
TTTGCGGATACCCCAGCACCAGAGTAATCCCCTGGACCTGCTTCCTGATCCGCTCCAATGCCTGGTCCACGCGGCGGTACAATCCCTGGCGGTACAACAAGTCTTCCGGTGGATAGCTGGTCAACGTCAATTCGGGAAACACGATGATATCGGCCTTCACGTCCTCGACTGCCTGCCGGCACCAGGAGATGACCTTGTCGCTGTTGCCCTCGATATCACCCACCAGCAGGTTGACCTGGGCCAGTGCGATACGGACGGTATCGTGTGCAAGTCCGCTGCTCATTGGTTTCCCTGTTCACTCATTCCGGATTTAATGTAGAATAACGTCATGCGAACCCTTTTCCTGATCCTGGCAATCATTGCAATCTATCTGATTCTGCGCCATTTTTCCACCCGTTTGAGAAAAGACGCCGAAGCGGCCAAATCACCTCGGCATCCACCCGCCATGGGCAAGGACATCCCGGCCAACATGCTGAAATGCGACTACTGCGGTGTGCATGTCCCGGCACAGGAGGCGATCCGCAGCGAAAAGCACAATTTCTGCTCACTTGAACACAAGCTTTCCTTCAAAGAACAACCACCGCAAAGATAATCCCTGTTCACGGGGACCGGAAACACAAATCTTATCACACAGTCAGATCTCCCGCGGCAGGCGCCCTGTCAATCGCTGAAACCCCGCTATAATCTCAATAATGTCTTCGACTCGACATGCCCGGCAATCCGGCAAAGCGTTGCCCCGCATTTCCATACAACGATACTGGACAAAAGCTTCGAACTCATCGACACGATTCTCCGGCCATGCTGTTATCCCCGATCGATCAACTGGAACACTATGCGCCGACAGTGATCGAACAGCCCTGGCGTGCGCTGCGCATCCTGAACTACTACCGCCTGTGCCTCGCTGCGGTATTCATCGTTCTATTGCTGTTGCTCGACCCTTCACCGTCCAGCCTGGGATACAGCAAACCGTCGCTTTTCTACGCCGCCAGCATGCTGCTCCTGCTGCTCGGCGCGGTATCCAGCTTCCTGATCGGAATCAGGCGGCCAGGATTCGAAACCCAGGTCAACCTGCAGATCATCAGTGATATTCTTATCCTGACCACAATCATGCATGCCAGCGGCGGGGTCTCCAGCGGACTCGGCGTACTGATCGTAATCGTGGTTGCCTTCGGCAGCCTGATCCGGCCGGGAAAATACGCGGTCCTCTACTCCTCCTTGGCTACATTGAGCATACTCTCTGAGTCCACCTACACCCACCTGGCGATCAACTCGGCCAGCCCGACCTATACGCAGGCCGGCCTGCTGGGTATCGCTTTCTTCGCTACCGCGTTTATCTCGCTGCTGATTTCAAAGCGGTTGACAGAGAGCCAGGCACTGATCAGGCAAAAGGAAGTCGATCTTGCAAACATGGAACAACTCAACGACTATGTCATCCAGAACCTCCATTCCGGAATCATCGTCGTCGACAAACAGGACAAGATACGCCTGATCAACGATTCTGCGGCCTGCCTGCTGGGTGTTGCCGATGCCGGGTACTTCGCCGAACAGCCCTTGTCGTCACTGTCTGCCACACTGACACAACAATTGCACGCCTGGCGCGATAACGTCGGCTACACCCCTGCCGCGTTTCAGAACGCCAAGGATTCCGCCGAACTGCTTCCCAGGTTTGCAGCCCTGGGCACAAGAGAAAACACGGGCACGATCATCTTTCTCGAAGACTCGGTCGAGGTCACGCAGAAGCTCCAGCAGGTCAAGCTCGCTGCACTGGGCCGCCTGACCGCCAGTATCGCCCATGAAATCCGTAATCCGCTCGGCGCCATCAGCCATGCAGCACAACTGCTCGAGGAGTCACCTGAACTGACACACGAGGATCTGCGCCTGACCGAAATCATCCATCACCATTCGAACCGGATGAACAAGATCATCGAAAACGTGCTGCGCCTGTCCAAGCGCGAAAACACCTGCCCGATGACATTGACACTGCACGACTGGCTGGTCGATTTCCGGCAGGACTTCTGTGTTTCGGTCGGCGCCGATCCGCGGCAGATCCAGATCGACATCAACCCGAAAGATCTCAGGGTATTGATCGACCCGAGCCACCTGCACCAGATTCTGTTCAACCTGTGCCAGAACTCGCTGGTCCACGGTAACACCAACGGTGGCACGGGCCCGTTGATCCGCCTGCGCGGCGGGATCTCCAACAATACGCGTGCACCCTACCTGGATGTACTCGACCGGGGGCCGGGCATCACACCGGAAAACCGGCAAAAGATCTTTGAGCCGTTTTTTACCACCTCGACGTCCGGCACCGGTCTCGGCCTCTATATCACACGTGAACTGTGTGAATACAACAAGACAAGACTGAACTATATTGATAGCAATGAAGACGGATGCTGTTTCCGTATCTCATTCAATGACCCAGAACGACTCAAATTGTGATATGCCCGGAAAACTGCAAAATGCGTTGATCGTGGACGACGAGCCGGATATCCGCGAGCTGCTCGAACTGACACTGGGCCGGATGAAGATCCACACCCGGGCCGCCTCCGACCTGGCCCAGGCCAAAACCCTGCTGACGACACAGGAATTCGATTTCTGCCTGACCGATATGCGCCTGCCGGACGGCAACGGGATCGACCTGGTGCGCTGGATCCAGGACACCTGCCCACAGACACCTGTCGCGGTGATCACCGCTTACGGCAGCATGGAGTCCGCCGTCGAAGCACTGAAGAGCGGTGCGTTCGATTTCGTCTCCAAGCCGGTCGACTTGCAAGTACTGCGCAACCTGATCCAGTCTGCATTGAAGCTGTCGGACGCCGACGAGCATTTCGACCGCCGCAGCCGCGACCAACTGCTTGGCAACACCGAGGCAATGCGTAACATCCGCGCCAAGATCGTCAAACTCGGGCGCAGCCAGGCGCCGGTCTACATCAGCGGCGAGTCCGGCACCGGCAAAGAGCTGGTCGCCAGGCTGATCCACCAGAAAGGCCCAAGGCGCGACAAGCCTTTCGTGCCGGTCAATTGTGGCGCGATTCCCGCCGAGCTGATGGAAAGTGAATTCTTCGGCTATAAGAAAGGCAGTTTTACCGGCGCGGGCCGTGACAACCCTGGGCTGTTTCAAGCGGCCCAGGGCGGGACCCTGTTTCTCGATGAAATCGCAGAACTTCCGGTGGCAATGCAGGTAAAATTGCTGCGCGTGATCCAGGAAAAAGCGGTGCGGCCCATCGGTGAACAAAAAGAAGTCGCGGTCGATGTGCGGATTCTAAGCGCGACGCATAAAAACCTGCTCGAACTCGTCAAGAAAAACGAATTCCGCCAGGACCTGTACTACCGGATCAATGTCATCGAACTGCCGATTCCACCGCTGCGTGAACGCGTCGACGATATCGCGCTGCTGGCCCGACAGATCCTGCAACAACTGGCTGCCCAGGAAACACCCCGGTTATCGGACCAGGCGCTCGAAGCGTTACAGGCCTATCCGTTTCCTGGCAATGTACGTGAGCTGGAAAACATCCTGGAACGTGCTGTGACCCTGTGTGAAAACAACCAGATCGAAGTCGAGGACCTGCAGCTGCCCGATACAGAATCCTTGTCACCGCAAACACAGGACCGGCACACGAACGCCACCCAGCAGGCCGACACCCAGACGGCCGCGATCACCAACATCCCGCTCGAGGATTACCTCGACCATCGTGAAAAAGAAGCCATCATCAAGGCGTTGGAAAAAACCCGTTACAACAAGACCGCCGCGGCAAAACTGCTCGGCATCACCTTCAGGCAACTGCGCTATCGCCTGAAGAAACTCAACATCAACTGACCACACCCTGTTTTTCAACAGCCCGACTGGTGGATTTGACCCTCACTGTCAGTTTGTGACCAGCCGTGTCTGACAACGAGCACCGTTGTCATCACACAAAAACTACGGGCATGACACTGAGGCTGATCACAAGCCGTCACAGCCCGGCAACAAGTCACAACTCATTGATTTATCGCCCGTTAACGAAATCGTTCTGCACTTACCGCAAGCCCGCAGAGTTGGCACAAAAACTGCTCGCTAATCAGGCAAAGTAGCAGACGCTTTGTCAGCCGCAAAGGCAGCATCAAGTTTTCACTGCCGCCGCCGATATGCTGACGTGGTCATTGCACGATTTTTTATGCATAAAAAAGTCGACAGCCAACAAACACAGTAATTTAGGAGAAGCCAATATGCAAAAAATCCAACGTGGTTTTACATTGATCGAACTGATGATTGTGGTCGCAATCATTGGCATTCTTGCCGCGATCGCCATCCCTGCTTATACAGATTACACTGCACGCGCACAGGTCTCGGAAGCAGTGGAACTGATGGGCGGCCTGAAAACGCCTCTGACAGAATGGTACCACGACCGTGGTACACTGCCGTCGGCACTGGCCTCGCTTGGCACAGTCGTCACCTCAGGCAAGTATACCTCTTCCATCACCTTGTCCGGCAGCACACTGACCGCAACCATGAAAAGCTCTGGTTCCGCCAACGGCAAGATTGCAGGCAAGACGGTACAGTTGGTCTACAACACCACCACAGGCCAATGGACCTGCTCGACCGGCGCATCGAACGGCGTAGCTTCATCACACCTGCCAGGCGCTTGCCGCTAAACTCCGGCACACGGCAAAAAACCGCTCTTCGGAGCGGTTTTTTTCGTGTAAACCGGACCCGTTTTTGATGATCCAGCCTGTATCGGCAAAACGGCAATGGCCGGTCGTTGTATGCTTCGCGGCGCTGCTGGCGCTCACGATACTGTTCTTCTGGCCAGGTCTTGGCGGTGAATTTCTGCTGGATGACGATATCAACCTCGAAGGCCTGAACGGCATCAACAGCGCACCCAGTCTCGGTGCGGCGCTGTTCTTTATCGTCGATGGATTGGCCTCGAGCCTGGGCCGGCCTGTCTCACTGGCCAGCTTTGCGGTCCAGTATTATGCTTGGCCCAATAACCCGGAAATATTCAAGTATACAAACCTGATGCTTCACCTGCTTAACGGCGCTCTTGTCTTTATCTTGGCGAGA
>JALUUZ010000581.1 GCA_027021095.1 Gammaproteobacteria bacterium | reverse complement strand
GCTGGGAAAAACCAATATGGACGAGTTCGCGATGGGGTCATCGAGCGAGACCAGCTATTACGGGCCAGTCAGAAATCCATGGAATACCGATTATGTCCCCGGCGGCTCCTCAGGAGGTTCGGCTGCTGCGGTTGCGGCCCAGCTGACCCCGGTCGCGACCGGTACCGATACGGGGGGGTCTATCCGTCAGCCGGCCGCCTTGTGTGGGATCACCGGCATCAAGCCGACCTACGGGCGGGTGTCACGCTTTGGCATGATTGCGTTCGCTTCCAGTCTCGATCAGGGTGGCCCCTTTGCGCGCAGTGCCGAGGATGCGGCGTTGCTGTTACAGGCGATGGCCGGGTTCGATGACAGGGATTCAACCTGTATCGATACCCCGGTCCCGGATTACGCGCAATCACTCGAGGACTCGATCGAGGGTTTGACGATCGGGTTGCCGAAAGAGTATTTCGGCGAAGGTCTGATGCCCGAAGTGGCGCAGGCGATAGAGGAAGCGGTCAAGGAGTTTGAAAAGCTCGGTGCCAGGGTCAAGCAGATCAGCCTGCCGAACAGCAGCCTGTCAGTGCCAGCTTACTATGTGGTCGCACCAGCCGAGTGTTCTTCCAACCTGTCGCGTTATGACGGGGTGCGGTTCGGCTATCGTTGTGAACAGCCGGTGGACCTGGAAGATCTCTACAAGCGTTCCCGTGGCGAAGGTTTTGGAGCGGAAGTCAAACGCCGGATCATGATCGGCACCTATGTGTTGTCACACGGGTACTATGATGCCTATTACCTGAAAGCACAGAAGCTACGGCGCCTGATCAGCGAGGATTTCAGCAAGGCGTTCAGTGAGGTGGATGTGATCATGGGGCCGACATCGCCTTCTCCGGCGTTCAGGCTCGGTGAAAAGACCGATGACCCGGTCACGATGTATTTGAACGATATCTATACTATTGCCGTCAATCTGGCAGGCCTGCCGGGGATGTCGATTCCGGCCGGCATGGTCGGTGGACTGCCTGTCGGGCTGCAGATTACCGGTAATTATTTTACTGAAGCCAGGTTGCTCAATGTCGCGCACAGGTACCAGCAGGTCACAGACTGGCACCAGCGCTGTCCTGACGGGTTCAAGTAGCCGGCTGCATAGAAACAGGTGAGAAACGATATGGAATGGGAACCAGTAATCGGCCTGGAGATTCACGCACAACTGGCCACAAAAAGTAAGATTTTCTCCGCGGCATCGACTGCGTACGGGGCGATGCCGAATACCCAGGCGTGTGCCGTGGATCTTGGGTTTCCGGGCGTTCTGCCGGTCTTGAATGCTGAAGCGGTCAGAATGGCGGTAAAATTCGGTACCGCGATCGACGCTGAGATCGCGCGGCGTTCCGTGTTCGCGCGCAAGAACTACTTTTATCCGGATTTACCGAAGGGCTACCAGATCAGCCAGTTCGAACTGCCGGTGGTGGGTGCCGGGCATATCGAAATCGAGCTTGAAGATGGCAGTACCAAGACGATCGGTATCACCCGGGCACATCTCGAAGAGGATGCGGGCAAGTCACTGCATGAGGACTTCGATGGGATGACCGGTATCGATCTGAACCGTGCCGGCACACCGTTGTTGGAGATCGTCTCCGAACCGGATATGCGTTCGGCGAAAGAGGCTGTTGCGTACATGAAGAAGATCCATTCGCTTGTCCGTTATCTCGGGATCTGTGACGGTAATATGCAGGAGGGCTCATTTCGTTGTGACGCCAATGTGTCGATTCGCCCTAAAGGTGAGAAGAAATTCGGTACCCGCACGGAGTTGAAAAATATCAATTCCTTTCGCTTTGTCGAACGCGCAATCAATTACGAAATCGAGCGCCAGGCGGCGATTCTGGAAAACGATCCGAACGCAGAAATAGTCCAGGAAACCCGCCTTTTCGATGCGATGACCAATGAGACCCGGTCGATGCGTACCAAGGAGGAGGCGAACGATTACCGCTACTTTCCTGATCCTGACCTGTTGCCATTGGAGATCAGTGAGGAGTTCATCGCCGAAGTGAAAGGCGGGCTGCCGGAGCTGCCGGATCAGAAAAAACATCGGTTTATCGACAGCTACGGGCTGAGTGTCTATGACGCCAGTGTCTTGACCTCGAGCAGCGAACTGGCGGATTACTATGAACAGGTGGTCGAGGCCTCCGGTGGCAAGGCTAAGCTGTCCGCCAACTGGGTAAACGGCGAGTTGGCGGCCAGGCTGAACAAAGAGAATCTCGAGATCACACAGTCGCCTGTGTCTCCGCAACAACTGGGGGCGATGGTCAGGTTGATCGGTGACGGCGAACGCTCGATCACCGGCAAGATTGCCAAGCAGGTCTTTGAGGCGATGTGGAACGGTGAAGGGGAAGCCGAGGCGATCGTCGATCGGAATGACTGGTGGCCTATTACCGACACGGGTGCGGTCGAGAATGTGGTCGATGAGGTGATTGCCGCCAACCCGAGACAGGTTGAGCAATACCGGGGCGGGCAGGAAAAACTGTTGGGTTATTTTGTCGGCCAGGTGATGAAACTCACCAAGGGCAAGGCAAACCCGGCCCAGGTCAACCAGTTGCTGAAGGACAAACTGTCCAAGTAGCCGATATGTCGGAGAAGGATCAGCTATTCCGGTTTGTCTTTGAAAATACGCATATCCGTGGGGAAATCGTGCATCTGGACGCGAGTTTCCAATCTGCAGTGCAATACCACCAGTATCCGCAACCGATCAGGATACTGCTGGGCCAGGCAATGGCTGCGACGGCGTTGCTTGGCGCGACGATCAAGTACGAAGGCATGCTGAGCCTGCAGCTGCAGGGTAAAGGGCCTGTCAAGTTGTTGATCGTGCAGCTGTCGTCGGAAGACACGATCCGCGGCATGGTGGAGTGGGATACCGACTATCATGCCGTGCTGGGTGCAGAAGGCGAGTGGACGCTGCCGCAGCTTGTGACAGATGGTTATATGGCGATTACGGTTGAAAGCAAGACGCAGGGTGATCGTTACCAGGGGATCGTCGATCTGGCGGCGGACAATCTTGCGGCCGCCTTGGAAAATTATTTCGACCAGTCTGAGCAGTTGAACACGCGCCTGTGGCTGAGTGCGTCGAACAATTCGGCCGCCGGTTTGTTGTTGCAGCTGATGCCCGGTACAGAGGAATCTGGCCTGCAGGAGGAGCAGGAAGACTGGAGCCGGCTTAATTATTTGAGCGGCACGATCACCGAACAGGAACTGCAGGGATTACCGGTGCGCGAGATACTGCACAGGCTTTATTCCGAGGAAGATGTCAGGTTGTTCGAGCCGGATTCGATCAGGTTCGTGTGCACCTGTTCACGCCAGCGAATCGAAAACATGCTTAAGGGTCTGGGATACCAGGAAGTGCGGGAGATCTTTGAGCAGGAGCAGATGGTTTCCGTCGAGTGTGAATTCTGCAAGCAGGCGTATAAGTTCGATGCTGTCGATATCGAGAAGCTGTTTGCCGGCGGGATCACTCCCCAGGTGCCGAGGACCAGGCATTGAGCAGACAGCGTGAGGTATCGATTCTTGTACGCACGCGTTTCGTTCGCGAAGCATTCACACCGCCCCTTGCTCCGTCTCGCGACGCACGGTGGTTTAAATCATTGCAATGGCCAGCAATGCGACCAACACCAGGATCAACAGGCGCGACTTCAGGTAATTCTTCACTTTTTCTCTTCTGTCATCAGTAGGTTTACATATTTGGGTCGTGCACCAACCGCATACGGTTCACCGGTAACGTACTGGCCCGCATTTCTCACCACCGTTCGTAGCGAGACGGAGCAAGGGTGCGGCATGGGTGGCTTTCGCGACCGAGGGGCGCGCAGGCAAAGTAGGGTGCGTTGTACGCACCGCCACCACGACAGATCGCATCGCATCATGCGCAGATGCTTTTTCACGCTGGCTCGCCGACCGAGCGAAAGCCAGCCAGGGTGTGCTATTGCACCGTCGCAGTAGAAGGGTGGTGAGAAATGCGGGCTAGGCTTTGCCGTGTTTCCGCTCATGTCGTGGCAGTAATTCACACTTAAATATATCAATGTTTTTTGCATGGTTTAGGCGGTTCAATGGTGTATGTACAAGCCATTGAAATAGCAGAATAAAAAGGAAGCTGTCCCGACCGGCGGCAACTTGGAGAAAGCCTTCAGTGACACTCGAAAAGCTTGCAGCAGGTCATTTCTTTAGGGTATTATATCGACACAATGGGATAGCACTTTGCTCACAAGTAATACAGTTAAGTGATACAGCAGTAGTATCGCTAGATTGTCCCGATACAAAAATAGCGTATAAAAAATAAACAAAATTTTTAGCAGTCTTGCAGACGGTGGTGATTGGAATACCAAAAATCTGAATCCATACCGGAAGTTGGTTTTGTATGGATTTCAGGTGATAAAAACGAAAAGTATAAAAATAAAACAATCCCGGAGGGATAGAGAAAATGTCTCGTTTAATATTGTTGGTCGTATTTATAAGTATGCCAATCTCTATGTTGATGGCGGATGGCGTGCCCCAGTCCGATGAGGTAACGATGAATGTCATCGAACATGGGGATCCAAAGGCAGTCACTGAGTCGATTGAAGACCCGGAAGGAATAGAAAGGCTGTCAGCTGTCAGACCTGCCGGCGCTACAAGGCCTGATAATCCGGATCAACCGGAAAAGCCGGAACCACCTGGTCAGGATACTCCGTCAAACGATTCACCTTCGAAGGATAAGCCATCAGATCAACCATCGAAGGATACTCCATCGAACGATACTCCGTCGAAGGACACGCCGTCGAAGGATACGCCATCGAACGATACGCCATCGAACGATACTCCGTCGAAGGACACGCCGTCGAAGGATACGCCATCGAACGATACTCCGTCGAAGGACACGCCGTCGAAGGATACGCCATCGAAGGATACTCCGTCGAAGGACACGCCATCGAAGGATACTCCGTCGAACGATACTCCGTCGAAGGACACGCCATCGAAGGATACTCCGTCGAAGGATACTCCGTCGAAGGACACGCCATCGAAGGATACTCCGTCGAAGGATACTCCGTCGAAGGATACGCCATCG
>JALUUZ010000580.1 GCA_027021095.1 Gammaproteobacteria bacterium | reverse complement strand
TCGAGCACAAGCCTTTTGCCTTGCAGCGCCTGTCGGCCAACTTCGTGTGGCGTGACCGGCAACAGGGCTGGTCGCTCAGCGTCAATGACCTGCGCGTACGACATGCCGGGCGGGATTGGCCGGTGTCGCGTCTTTATTTGCAATACGACAGAAAACGTGTGCAGGACGGCTGGTATCGTGTTGTGGCCGGGTCTGTCGGGTTTGGCCGGCTTGACGACCTTGGACGCTTGATGCTGTCGGTGCTGCCGATCGACAGCAAGCTTCGAGGCAGGCTGGCAGCGTATCGGCCCAGGGGGGATATCAGCAACCTGGAGTTTCATTTGAAGAAGTCACCGAGCGCGCCGCTCAAATTTTATTATACCTTTGATTTCGATCGGCTCGGAATCGGAAACCTGCCGAAAAATATCAGGTTTTCAGGTCTCAGCGGCAGTGTGACCGCCAACACCTTGGGTGGTTTTCTTTCGTTGCGCACAAAAAAAGCGAAACTTGTATTCCCGCACCTGTTTAAACAGCCATTGGCGCTGAAACAGGCGACGGGTACAGTACAATGGAAAAAGCTGGGCGACAAGACCGTCTTTGATACACGCAGGCTGGTCGTCGATGGCCGTTATGTCCGTACCACGACACGGATGAAACTTGTCCTGCGGGACAGAAAACCCGGCTATCTCGATATTGGTGTTTCGTTCCGGGATGGCGATTTGGATCATTTTTTTACCTATCTGCCGGAAAGTATCATGCGCCCCAAGCTGGTCAGCTGGCTGAAAGCGTCTATCTCGCGCGGCAGGATCACGAAGGGGATGGCGCGTTACAAGGGGTTTCTCGATGCCAAGGCCTTCAATACCGGGAACAATATATTGAGCGTGGAGTTTTCTGCTGCCGGCACCCGCCTTAAATATCATCCGAAATGGCCGGCGATTGACAACATGGCAGCCGATGTCCGGTTCTTTGGCAAGTACATGCGTGTGCGGATGAATTCAGGACGGGTATTCGGTATGGAGTTGATGCCTTCCACGGTTACGATCCCGTCACTCAACAAGAAGGCTGTGCTGTCGTTGCGTGGGAGCATGCTGGGTCCGACCCAGGACGCGGTGCGTTTCTTCAGGTCTATTCCTGCGTCAGCGGGGAAAAACAGTTTTTTGTCACGCTTCAGTGCACAGGGCCGTGCGTCGTTGAACGTCAATCTCGTCCTGCCCCTCGCGGCCTTGTCAAAACGAAAGTTTATCGGCCGCATGGAGTTTATCGACAGCAGTCTGAAGCATACCGAGTGGAACTACAAGCTGACCGGGGTCAATGGAGTATTACACTACGAAAGCGACGGCGAATTTATCAGGTTGTATGCAAAAGACATCAAGGCTGCTTTCAGGTCTAAACCGGTCGTCGTAAATATCACTACCAAGAAGGCGGACGCTGGAGACCATTTCGATACCCTCGTTGTGTTGAAAACCAGAACACGGCTGTCAGACCTGATCGGGCATTTCGCCTCGCTGTTTCGCGGTATTCTCGCGGGGGTTTCGGAGTGGAATGTTGCATTCAAGATCCGCCAGTACGTCAATTCTCCGTTCAAGGTAAGTATTCATTTCGACAGTGATCTGCGCGGCTCTACCGTGCGCCTGCCGGAAGGGTTTGCCAAGTCACGCAACAGCAGGCGCCGTTTTTCCATGCAGGCAGAGATTACCGGGTCGCGTCTCGGGGTGATCAGGCTTGACTATGGAGGCTTGGTGAGCAGTGCCTTGCTGGTCGAGCGTCAGCACGACGGTGAGCACCGCCTGCGCAAAGGAGAGATCCGCTTTGGGGGGCAGAAGGCGAGTCTTCCCGATGTCGACCAGTTGCGTATCACAGGCACGCTGAAAAGCTTTTCCTTGTCGACTTGGCTGGCGTGGATAGAGAGGAAAAGCGCATTCAAAAGGCAGGGGCAGGGCATGCTCGACAGTGTCAACTACCTGGATCTGCAATTTGGCAGGCTGGAACTGGTTGGCAACGAGCTGCACGATATCAGCTTGTATGCCAAGAAAAAGGTAAGGTACTGGTATGCCCGGGTAAAGGGCCGGGAGATAGAGGGGGATCTGCAGATTCCGTTGTTTGTGAATGACAATGCCCCGATCACTGTGCGCTTGAAGAAATTGATGCTGGTCGACAAAGGTGAAGATCAGGGGGACAAGCAGGAGGAACAGCAGGTGCCCGATCCCCGCCAGCTGCCGCCGCTGAGGATTGTCAGCGAAAAGTTTTTCTACAATGGCAGTGATTACGGAAGATTGAATATTTTTGCATCCAGGTCCCGCGATGGGCTTAGGTTCGACGTGATCAGCATGACGGCGGACGATCTGAAGATCAATGCAAAAGGCGATTGGAAGTACGCCAGTGGTGTGCATATGTCGCAGTTTAAGATCAGTGCGCAAACCCGGAACCTGGGTGCGGCGCTGAAACGCAGAAAATATACCGCAAGCCTGAAAGGGGGAGTCGCAACGGCAAGCATTCAGGCGCATTGGCTTGGCCCACCGAACTGGTACAAGCTCAAGCGGGTCAATGGCAGTCTGTCGGTGAGCGTGCGTAAGGGCAGGGTGCTGGACGTAAAGCCCGGGGGCGGTAAAATGCTTGGGGTGTTGAGTATCCAGGCCTTGCCTAGAAGGTTGTCGCTGGATTTTAGCGATGTCTTCAAAAAGGGGCTTGCTTTCGACCGGATCAAGGCGGATTTCAATATCAGCGACGGTGATGCCTATACACATAATTTCAAGATGGAGGGTCCAGCCGTGGTCGTCAAGATCCGCGGAAGGATTGGCCTGGCCGACCAGGACTATGATCAGACGATCTATGTTACGCCGAAACTGACCGCAAACCTGCCGTTGGTGGGTGGGATTGCAGCCGGGCCGCAGGTCGGCATCGGCTTATGGGTCGCGAACCAGGTAATTGGAAAAAAACTCAACAAAATCAGCGCGCGCGAATACACCCTGCAGGGGACATGGAGTAAACCGTTGATTACCCGTAAGAAAAAACCCTTGCGTCTCAAACCGGATGAAGACATCAACTGGGCAGACAGATCGGAGTGACAAGACCATGAAGGTGGCAGCGATACAAATGAACTCGAGTGCGCAACTGGAGAATAACCTGGCCGAAGCGCGGCGATTGATCAGCGAGGCCGCGGCACAGGGCGCAGAACTGGTGGTGTTACCGGAGAATTTTGCGTGCATGGAAATGAAAGAAGTGGATAAACTGCTGATCAAGGAACAGTATGGCAGCGGACCAGTACAGGATTTTTTATCGGCACTTGCGCGTGAGTTGGCGATCTGGATCGTCGGAGGGACGATTCCTCTTGCAAGCGAGGACGACTCACGGGTCTATGCCAGCAGCCTGCTTTTCGATTCGCAGGGTCAATGCGTTGCACGCTACGACAAAATCCATTTGTTCGATGTCAGGATTCCCTCCACCAGTGAATATTACCGGGAATCGGATACCATTCTGCCGGGAAACGAGGTCGTCGTCAGCAAGACACCGCTTGGGGCGATCGGGTTTTCAGTGTGTTACGATATTCGTTTTCCAGAACTCTACCGCAGCATGTTGACCCATGGAGTGGAAATTATCGTGATTCCGTCAGCGTTTACCCAGCGTACGGGCAGGGCGCACTGGGAGCTCCTGGTGCGGACCCGGGCGGTTGAAAACAGTTGTTATGTGATCGCAGCGAATCAAAGTGGTGTCCACCAGAATGCCAGGCATACCTATGGGCACAGTATGATCGTTGATCCATGGGGAGAGACGCTGGCGGTATTACCGCGTGGTACCGGCTGTCTCTATGCGGACTTGAATCCCGATCACCAGGCAAAGATCCGCGAGAATTTCCCGGCTGTTTTACACCGCAAAATTTGACGCAGCTGTTATTTCCCTTTGAAAAACAAGGGGCTTGATCAGAAAGGTGTGATTTGTCTTGGGCAGCGGATGCGCTTTCAAGTATGATTCGTTGTGTGACCTAAGTCACATACACTTGGTCTCAATAGGATAGAGTTTATCAGGCGGCGCGTAAAACCCTGTCCTGCGAGGGCAGGGATAGAAGCACCATGTCTTTTAGGGCGGGGCGGATGTCAACACTATTCGTAAACATAATAATGGCAGATGCAGGTGATGATGGATAAAGCGGTTTCTGAATCAGAAGCACCAGCCGTCAGGCTTGGCGCAAAAGGGGACGCTGATGGAAGTGCGTTGACCCGGTTTGATAAGGAAAGATTGTTTAAAAATTATCCGCGCTTGGCCGAGATAGATGACCCGGTATGGAACCAGGCCGTGAAGACGGCACATAAGATGAAAATGCCCGGAAACTACTCCGTCTACGAGGGGTTTTCGCGCTGTAATTCGTTTGTGCTGCTGTTGGCGGGGAATGTCAGGGTTTACTACCTGGCGCCTGACGGACGCGAAATCACCCTGTACCGCGTTTCGCCGGGCGACCTGTGTGTGCTGTCACTGTCCAGCCTGCTCAACGGCCGCCAGTATGACGTGATTGCCAAGACCGAATCCGAGGTGCATGCACTGGGTATCAGCGAAGCCGACTTTCGGCATTGTATCGGCAGGTCGGAAAAGTTCCGGGATTTCGTTTTATCCACACTGAGCGACCGGTTGTGCGATTTGATGTGCCTGGTGCAGGATACCGCATTTCAGACATTGCAGGTTCGGCTTGCCTGCTTACTGGTCAGGTTGTTTGCCATGTCGGATTCACCTACCCTCAGTACCACCCACCAGTCACTTGCCCATGAAATAGGCACCACCAGGGAAGTCATCAGCCGGATTTTGAAAGAATTCGAACACAAGAACTGTATCAAGATATCCCGCGGTGTGATCCGGTTGTTGTCTTTTTCCGGCCTGGAGAAGCTGGCTAAGGCCTAATTGGTTGATTTATCGTTGTTTAATTCCTGTTTCCCTTCGAATGCTCTTTGGTGGCGATTTGATTTTGTCTTGTAAAGTGTGGTTTATTTGCGGTACCTGACTAAGCTTTAGGATAAGCTTGGTGCGCGAAATTGATCGCGCAGCGATGAATTTCGAGAGCGCAGCAAAAACCACGTTTTTTTGCGTAGCGGGGCGCTGACAATCCATGGATGGATTGTTCAGCG
>JALUUZ010000579.1 GCA_027021095.1 Gammaproteobacteria bacterium | reverse complement strand
CAAGTCGCATATGAACCAGAAGTATCCGGCGTTCGTCGACTTGCTGCGTAAACAGTTGCGGCGTGACTACAAGGATGAAGACCTGGTCAAGGGCGGGTTGCAGATTCATACGACATTGGACCCGGTGATCCAGTACTATGCTGAATCTTCGCTGTCGAGTCAGATCGAATTGCTCGAAAAAACCAAGCGTCTGAAGCCGGGCAGCCTGCAGGGGGCGTTGATCGTGACCAATTACTCCGATGGGGAGGTGCAGGCGATCGTTGGCGGTCGGGACCCTAAGTACCCAGGATTCAATCGTGTATTGAAGGCCAAGCGGCATATCGGTTCGCTGGTCAAGCCGGCAGTCTATCTGGCCGCGTTGTTGAGTGACAAACCGGATCCACGGACCGGCAGGCCGTGGACGCTGGCGACGTTGCTGGATGACAGTGAGTATGTCTACCGGTTCCGGAATGGCGATGTCTGGGCGCCTAAAAACTATGACAAGCAATATCATGGCGAAGTGCCTTTTTACTTGTCGCTGGCAAATTCTTATAATGTGACCACCGCGAGACTGGGGATGGAAATCGGCCTGGATGAAGTGGTTGCAACGATCAAGAAACTTGGTTTTACCCGGCCTGTTCCCAAAAATCCATCACTGCTGTTGGGAGCGATCGAAATGACGCCACTCGAAGTGACGCAGATGTATCAGACGATTGCCAACGGCGGTTTCAATACCCAGTTGAAGACGATCCGGGCGATCATGAACAGCCAGGGAAAGATACTGACCAGTTACTCGACCAAGATAGACCGGGTCATACCGCCGGGACCGGTATTGCAGATCAATACAGCATTGCAGTATGCGGTGTCGCAGGGTACCGGGCGCGGGTTGGCGCGCTATATTCCAAAGAGCTACAATATAGCAGGTAAAACGGGCACGACCGATGATTTGCGCGACAGTTGGTTTGCCGGTTTCACCAGGCGCTATCTGGGTGTCGTCTGGCTGGGCATGGATAAGACCAGCGGTAAAAAAAGCGGCAATACCCGTCTGACCGGCAGCACCGGCGCACTGCGGGTATGGGGTGAAATGATGCGTAAGGTCAATCCAGGAGAGTTGAAGTTGCGACCGCAGGAGGACTGGGGGATCGAATTTCACTGGATCAACCCGCAAACCGGACTCAGGGCAACCGAGAATTGTGAGGGGGCTGTACAACTGCCGTTTCGTAAGGGTACAGTACCGGAAGAAGATACTTCTTGTCGTCGACGTGGGATATTCAAATGGGCATTTTAATCAACAACAAGCTTGTTTTTCTGGCTGGCAGAGGGGGCCTGCTGGCCTTGCTCGTAATCGGGCTTACGGCCTGTGGCAGGGGAACGGTACGGGATACCCCCAGGGCCCCGGTGACGGACCTGTCGGGCCGTACCGAGATTGCGCCGAGGGCCGAGCGCAACCCGGTCGCTATCAGTGGACGTAAGAATGCAGCGGCGCATCTCGTACGCAGCGCACGCCGGAAGGTCAGTGCCGGAAAACTGTCTTCGGCGGCCGGAATGCTTGAGCGGGCAAAAAACATCGATCCTGAGAATGCGGTCATCTGGAGCAATCTGGCCGATATCCGGTTTCGCCAGGGGCAGTACCGGGATGCGGAATCGCTGGCGCTGCGATCCAACTCCTATGCGGGCAGTGACCGAAAGCTGAAGCGTTATAATTGGCAGTTGATTGTCAAGGCCAGGGCCGCGCGTGGTGACAAGGAAGGCGCAGCCAGGGCGCAGGAAAAGCTCAAGAGCCTGCGTTAGCCCGCCTTTCTCACCAGCGTTCGTAGCGAGACGGTGCAAGGGTGCGGCATGGGTGTTTTTACGACCGGGAAGCGTGCAGGGACGGCCGGCACGTACCGGGTGTGTGGTTGCCGTGTCGTGAAGTTTGCGTGTTGCGAGGCAACGGCTTGATATGGGTCACTGACTATGCAGGTGTATGACAAGGACAAGCTCTATGAAGAGACACGCCATATCGCGGCCCGGTTCCGCAATACGCTGGGCAAGAATATCGGCGGTATCACCAGTGAGCTGGCGGCGTATGATGCGGCCAGGCTGCTGAATCTGAAACTGTGCGATGACAGTACGTTGTCCTATACTGCCGAAGGCAGTGGTACCCGCGATGGCAAAAAGATACTGGTCAAGGGCCGGGCGATCTTCAAAGAGCAAAAGTCGCGGCAACGGCTGGGCCAGCTCAACCTGCATACGGACTGGGACCTGTTGTTGCTGGTACTGTTCGATGATGAATTCGAAACCGAGGAGATCTACGAAGCCAGCCGCGAGGAGGTCACCGAAGCATTGGACACCAACAAGGAGAAAAACAACCGCAAGGGAACGATTTCGGTTGCCAAGTTCAAGATCATCGGCCGGTTGGTATGGACCAGGGAAGAAGGTGTCATCGACGACGAAATATGGGACAATCAACGTTGACACACTGGCCTGCCGACACATGAAATGACGAATACCGCCTACGAAAGCCTGGGCGCTGCAGGACCCCTGGCTGCCCATATACACAACTATTCCGTTCGTGAACCCCAACAACAAATGGCCGCTGCGGTGTATGATGCATTACAGGACACACGCACATTGATCGTCGAGGCCGGCACGGGCACGGGAAAGACGTTTGCGTACCTGGTTCCCGCGATTCTATCGGGCAAAAAAACGATTATTTCCACTGGAACCAAGACCTTGCAGGACCAGCTGTTTCAGCGTGACTTGCCGTTGGTGCAGCGTGCCCTGGGGCTTCCGTTGCAGACCGCGATGCTGAAAGGACGCGCAAACTACTTGTGCCTGCACAGGCTGGCGTTGGCACAGCAGCATGCCGTGACAGGCACGAGACGGCTTCACGGGCATTTGCAGCAGATCCGGGCGTGGGCCGGGCGCACCGTCGCCGGGGATATCGCAGAGGTGGACCAGGTGCCGGAGGATTCACCGGTCTGGCCTGCCGTAACGTCGACCATTGACAACTGCGTTGGCCCGGATTGTGATGAGTACCAGGCATGTTACGTAGTCAAGGCCCGGCGCGAGGCACAGCACACGGATATTCTTGTGGTCAATCATCACTTGCTGCTTGCAGACATGTTGCTGAGGGATACCGGTTTCGGTGAGCTTTTGCCGGGAGCAGAGGTATTCATCATCGATGAAGCCCACCAGCTGCCGGAAATAGCGAGCGTATTTCTTGGCTCAACATTGAGTTACCGCCAGTTGAACGAGTTGATCAGGGATGTTGAGGTGGAATATGTCAATGCGTTCGGCACTAAAGAGCAGTTGGGCGAGGCGACAGAACAGCTTCGGCGTGCAATCAATGATTTCCGTCTGACGCTGGATCGTGGCAGTGACAAGCAGGTCTGGGACAAGGTGGTCGCCAGGCAGGCAGTCAGCACGGCGTTCGACAGTTTATGTCTGGCATTGGAAAGGTTTTGTGATTGGGCCGCTGAGCTGCAAAGTGAGACGGAGGGGCTAAAACATTGTTTCAACAGGGTGAGTGAGTTATTGCAGCGGCTGCAGGCGATGGCCGACCATGACCACCAGCAGTATGTCTGCTGGTTGGAGACACAACCCGGTACCTTTGTCTGGCATCTGACCCCGGTCGATATTGCTGAACAGTTTCAAGAGATGGTTGCGCAACATCATGCCAGCTGGGTGTTTACTTCGGCAACCCTGGCTGTTGGCGACAGTTTCGATCATTTTGTCGCCCGGCTCGGGATCGAAACTGAGTATCGACAGCGTTATACCAGCCCGTTTTCGTACGAGGACCATGCGCTGTTGTATTTGCCCGCAGGGCTTCCGGACCCTGATCAGCCTGCTTATGTGCGATCGGTAACGGAAGCCGCTTTACCGGTGATCAATGCCTGTGCAGGTGGAGTGTTCTTTTTGTTTACCAGTTACAGGGCGTTGAACCAGGCAGCACGACTGGTTGAAGGCAATACAGAGAAAGCGATTCTGATCCAGGGGCAGGCTCCGCGCCGGATCTTGATCGAACAGTTTCGGGAAGCAGGCGACGCGTTATTGCTTGCAACCAGCAGTTTCTGGGAAGGGGTCGATGTCAGGGGCAAGGCGCTGTCTTGCGTGATTATTGACAAATTGCCGTTTGCGTCCCCGTCCGACCCGGTACTGCAGGCGCGAATCAACCGCTCCCGGAAGGAGGGTGGAAATCCATTTATGGAGCTGCAGCTGCCACAGGCGGTGATTGCGTTGAAGCAGGGGGTGGGAAGGCTGATACGCGATGTCGATGATACCGGCGTCATGGTGTTGTGTGATCCTAGGTTGACGAATAAACCTTATGGGCGGGTTTTTTTACGTAGTCTGCCGCCGATGCGGCGTACTCGGGATCTGGAGGACGTATTGGAATTCGTGGTTGAATCAGGGATAGGCACTAGGAACCGTTTGGCGTAGAGCGTATGAAGATACTGGCATTGGATACCTCGACAGAGGCCTGTTCGGCTGCAGTACTCGTCGGTGACAGCGTTAACGCATGTTACCGGATAGCGCCGCGACAGCACAGCAGGCTGATATTGCCGATGCTGCAGTCCGTGTTGGATGAAGCTGGATTGAGTTTGTCACAGATCGATGCAGTGGCTTTCGGTCGTGGTCCAGGGGCCTTTACCGGTGTGCGGCTCAGTGTCAGCGTGGCACAGGGCATCGCGCTGGGAGCCGATCTGCCCGTAGTGGCGGTCTCGACCCTGGCAGCACTGGCGCAGCGTGTGGTGCGTGAAACGGAGACTGACAGTGTGGTGCCGGTAATCGATGCCAGAATGAATGAAGTGTATTGGGGATTGTATCGGCGCGGGCAGGATGGGCTTGTGGTCTTGAGCGGACAGGAGCGGGTTGGCAGCGCGGCGGATGTCGTGTTGCCAGACGATGGACGTTGGTTCGGGTGCGGTTCCGGGTGGGATACCTACCATGAAACACTTTGCCGCGCACACCAGGCTTGTGAACAACACTGGCAGCCAGAATGTTTTCCACATGCGCAGGACATCGCCCTGCTGGGCAGAAAAGACTACCAGCAAGGAGCCTACACCAGCCCGGAAGCAGCCACCCCGGTTTATCTCCGCAACAAAGTGATTGCAGGACACACACCTCGTCAATAAATCATCTATTG
>JALUUZ010000578.1 GCA_027021095.1 Gammaproteobacteria bacterium | reverse complement strand
TTTGCCAATGACGTGGAGCGCCTGAGCAATCGTTATCATACGTTTCTCGAGGAATTTTCGACTATTCTGCAGCGTCATGCGCACGAATAGTCGTGGAGACAACCCCGGTATGTCCGGTCATACGTTGTTAAGAGGTTGACATGCAGACACAGGTAAGAACGGGCAGAAAGCGCCAGATGTCGGAAATCAACGTGGTGCCCTATATCGATGTGATGCTGGTACTGCTGGTGATTTTTATGATCACTACGCCACTGATTCAGCAGTCGGTCAAGGTCAATCTACCGAAGACGACCGAGATGAAGAGCAAGCACCAGAACAAGCCGCAGCTGATCAAGGTGACGGTCGACAAGCGCGGAAACCTGTGGCTGGTGGTTGGTGACCGGATCAACAAGCAGGTCGATCCGGCCGGGTTGAAGATCCAGGTTGCCAAGGAGCTGCGTGACAACCCCAAGATCCCGGTCGTGGTTCAGGGTGACAAGGATGCGGAATACGGCAAGGTGGTCAAGGCGATGGCGATACTGCAGTCGGCCGGGGCGCCGAGCGTCGGGCTGATTACCGAGCCGGAGGAAAACGGCAGATAGATGGGACTGCTGCGGTCTGGCAGGGTGCCAAGTGTTGGACTGATCACAGAACAGGCAGGAACAGGAAAGTAAAATGGGCGACAGAGTAGCGGTGGCAGAAAAATGAGAGACTTTGTTTCCTTTGTGCTGTCGATTATAGTACATGTGATCCTGATCCTTGTGCTGTTTCTGCAGTTTGGTAACCGCTACTACGCAATGCCCGGAGGCAGTGTGCCGCAGATCCAGGCCTATGCGATCATGGACCGGGCGCAGGTGCGCAGGCTGAAAAAGGAGATCGACAAGCTGGAAAAGCAGAAGGCACTGCAGAAAAAGCGTGAAGAGGAAATCAAAAAGCAGGAACTCGCAGAGAAAAAACGGCTCGAGCAGGAAAAGCTGCGCAAGCTAAGGGAGAAACAGGAGGAAGAACGGCTGAAGAAAAAACTGGCCGAGCAGAAAAAACAGGAAGAGATCAGGCGCAAGCAGCTCGAGGAGCAGCGCAAGAAGCAAAAGGAGCTGGAAAAGAAACTCGCGATCGAGCGTAAGAAACGCGAAGAAAAAAAGCGGAAAGAGGAAGAAGAACGGAAAAGACGCGAACTGGCGGAGAAGAAAAAGAAACAGGAGGAAGAAAGAAAACGCAGGGAAGAGGAACGTAAGAAAAAGCTTGCAGAGAAGAAAAAGAAAGAGCTGGAGCGCAAAAAACGGCTGGCGGAAGAACGGCGGCGCTTGAAGAGACAAATGGCCAAGGAGTTGCGGGAGGAACGCAAGCGCGAGCAGGCCAGGCGGATGAAGGAGGCCAGGGAGCGGCTCAAGGCGGAAGCCAGGCGTGAAGCCGAGCAGCGCAACCGGCCGGGCAGCCAGGGCAAAGACAACTCGCTGCGTGCCCGTTATGTCAAGGCGATTCAGGATAAGATATCCAGCTACTGGATGGCGCCGCCGAGCTTGAAAAAGGGCGCGCAGGTTTCATGCAAGGTCAAGGTGCGGCAACTGCCCCCGGGTATCGTGATCTCGGTGCAGGTCATGGGCTGTACCGGTGGCGGCGAGTTACTGGTGCGTTCGGTCGAGACTGCGATACGTAAGGCCAGTCCGCTGCCTTACAAAGGTTATAAATCGGTGTTCGACCGGGATTTGCGAATCATTTTCGAGCCTTGATCGGGGCTTGGAGCCGTGCAGGGACTGAAACAACAACGATAACCTGAAGACAGGAAGTCGCCGTTTTGAACCAGTGGATTTTAACTTGCTTAATTGACAAACCAACCGAAGTGTAAGACTTATGATTAAAAAATTCAGACTTTACTCCTTATTGTTACTAGCGCTGTTTACGACTCTGGCCCAGGCGGAGCTGGAAATCAAGATTACCAAGTTTGTCGAGGGGGATATCCCGCTGGCGATCGTGCCGTTCAAATGGAGTGGTACCGGCTCGCCCCCTTTCAAGGTCGACCAGATCATCAACAGTGATCTGCGCCGGACCGGGAAATTCAAATTTTTCAGCGATCTGCCGGAGCAGCCCAGCAGTGCGTCGGAGATGCAGATGCAGTTGTGGAAGGATCGTGGCATGGATAACGTGGTCGTCGGCACGGTGACCAACAGCGCGACCGGCGGGTTCGAGATCCGTATGCAGCTGATCAACTCGTCTACCGGGAAACAGCTGGCGCAGACCACGAAGATTGCGCTTCCGAAAAACTTCCGGCTCAGGGCACACCAGGTCAGCAACCTGATCTACAAGGCGTTGACCGGTGAAGACGGTGTGTTCGACACCCGCGTAGCCTATGTCCGCTCGGTCAAGAGCCGGCGGGGCAAGCGCTCCTACGCGCTGATCGTGGCCGATGCCGACGGTTACAATCCCAAGATCATCCGCTCGTCGGTCAACCCGATCATGTCGCCGTCCTGGGCGCCGGACGGCAAGCGCCTAGCCTACGTGGCATTCAAGGACACGGGGCGGACCGCGATCTATGTACAGAACGTGATTACCGGCCGGCGTTATGTCGTCTCGGCCAGTAAGGGGATCAACGGCGCACCGGCCTGGTCACCAGATGGTACACGCCTGGCCTTGACCCTGTCGAAGGTCGGCAACCCGGAAATCTATGTGTTCAACCTGCGTTCGCGCAGCCTGCGCCGGATCACTGTCAACGGTGCGATCGACACCGAGCCGGCCTGGTCGCCGGATGGCCGCTGGATCGTGTTTACCTCGGACCGCAGTGGCGGGCCGCAGATTTACAAGGCGCCTGCGACCGGCGGCCCGGCGAGGCGGCTTACTTTTCGCGGCAAGTACAATGCCCGGCCGGCGTTTTCGCCCGATGGCAAAAAGCTGGCGATGGTGCATTCGGATGGCGGGCGGTATAACATTGGTGTGCTGGATCTGACGACTTCGGAATTCAGGCCGGTGACTGATGGGCGCCTGGACGAGTCACCGAATTTCGCTCCCAACGGCAGTATGCTGATCTATGCTTCCGAATATAACCGGCGTGGTGTACTATCAACAGTTTCTACGGATGGTCGTGTCAAGTACAGGTTGGAGCTGCAGTCCGGGGATATCCGCGAGCCGGCCTGGGGCCCGAAACGAAGCCAGAGATAACTGGCACACGCAAATCGATAAAGTTGAATCGCTAACGGAGGATTTATGAAAGCACTGAAAGTACTGGTAGTATTGTTGTTTGCCACACTGTTGGCTGCCTGTTCAGGCAGTAAGCGGCCTGATGACCATGACGTGAATTCACGTAATGCCAAGTCGCATACCGACCAAAATGCCTCAATTTATCCATGGGAGGATCCTAACAACCCGCTGTACAACAGAATCATCTATTTCGACTATGATAAGAGTGATGTCAAGGAAGAGGGCCGCACCACGATCGCCACGCATGCGAAATTCCTGGCTGCCAACCCTAATCAGCGTGTAAGACTGGAGGGACATGCCGATGAGCGTGGTTCACGTGAATACAACATCGGCCTGGGTGAGCGCCGTTCGCAGGCGGTACGCCGGTTGATGGTGTTCCAGGGAGTGGCGGATCATCAGATCGAGACCATCAGTTACGGGGAGGAAAAACCTGCTGTCGATGGTCATGACGAATCTGCCTGGGCTCAAAACCGCCGGGTCGAGATTCGGTACGTTAAATAAATCAGCCAGCCCAGGTAGTGTAGGGGGGACAAGTGTTAACTCTTAAAAAACCAAAAATCCTTTTGTTCTGTCTGGTGTTGTTTGCACAGCCCCTGTTTGCTGAACAGGCACCAGTGGAAGACCGTAACCTGGACAGCAGCACTGTCTCTCCAGGGGCACCGGATGCGAACAACGACCAGCAGGAAGGGACGGATGACGAGACGCCGTTGATCACTGACCAGAATATTCCTGGTAACAAGCCTGCAGGACCGAAGGGCAAGTATTCAGGCAGTATGCTGGATATGTTGAACAGAGTCAGTCAGCTGGAAAGTGAGAACCGTCAGTTGCGCGGCCAGATCGAAATTCTGACCCACGACATCAAGAGCCTTAAGCAGCGCCAGCGTGAGCTGTACATCGATATCGATGCGCGCTTGCGCAAGCTCGAGCTCAAGGCGGGGATCACCTCGCCATCCAGCAGTGACAGCAGTGCAGTGTCTCCCGCTCCAGGTACGGCGACGTCACCAGCACCAGCGCCGGGTCCGGCGAGCAAGCCCGGTAAGGATACTTCGTCGCCAGGCTATACACCGCCATCGCCGAATGAGCGCCAGGCCTATCAGCGTGCGTTTTCATTACTCAGAAGAAGCCGCTACCGGCAGGCGATCCGGGCATTCAACAGTTTTCTGAAGAAATACCCGAGGGGCAGCTATTCGGACAATGCGCGTTACTGGTTGTCGGAGGCTTATTACGTCACCAACCGCTTCAAGTCGGCGGCAGCGAGTTTTCGCAAGCTGATCAAGGACTTTCCACGCAGTCCGAAAGTGGTCAGCGCAAAGCTGAAGCTGGGTTATTCCTACTACGAGATGGGGCAGTACTCCAGGGCGCGCAAGATACTCCGTGGTGTCGTCAAGGCGTATCCGAATACCTCGTCGGCACGGCTTGCACGCAAGCGGCTCAACCGCATGCGTAAGGAACGCAAGCGGTAGAAAAACCAGTGTTTTTCATGGCCAGGCCAGGTTGTCTATGACAACCTGGCCCTTTTCGGCTTAGTCCGGTCGATCCGTCTCCGGTCTGTGAATCCGTTCTGCCCGGTTACGTCCCTGGAAATCGATCCGGAATCCTGTTATGACCCGACTTCGTATCACTGAAATCTTTTATTCTTTACAGGGCGAGGCAGCGAGTGTCGGTTGGCCGACAGTATTCGTGCGCCTGACCGGCTGCCCGTTGCGTTGCGACTATTGTGATACAGCCTATGCGTTCCAGGGCGGGAAGCTGTATGCACTGGAGGATGTGATCGAGCAGGTTCGCACCTACCAGGCCGGCTATGTCTGTGTGACCGGTGGTGAACCGTTGGCACAACCCGGTTGCAGCGGGCTTTTGCAGGCGTTGTGCGACGTTTTTTGTGTGCCGCCGGATACAGCGCCTGGCAGGGTCTCACTGGAGACCAGCGGTGCGCTCAGCATCGCCGAGGTCGATCCGCGGGTAGTGATC
>JALUUZ010000577.1 GCA_027021095.1 Gammaproteobacteria bacterium | reverse complement strand
TATAGGCCCTGCGCACGCCCTCGTTGATCAGTTGCTCGACCGACTGGCCGGTTTTTTCCCATTGCAGCTCCATGCCGGCCTCGACAAAGATGGTAACGATACCAGTGTCCTGGCAGATCGGGCGCTTACCTTCTGCACACATACGTGAATTGACCAGTATCTGGGCAATCGCCTGCTTGGCCGCCTCTGACTTTTCGGCTCGATAGGCCTCGGCCATCGCCGCAACAAAATCCGGCGGGTGATAGTACGAGATGTACTGCAGCGCATCTTCGATACTGGTGATCAGGTCATTGGCGGTGATCAAGGTCATAAACGGTTTGTCCAAAGCAAAAATTTCAAACCAACAGGATTCCCTTATTGATTGTAGCGGATTCTACCGCCAGGTGACAGGCGGCGGAACGATTTCCACCACCTTCTGTCAGATTTCAGGACACCCAGATTTTAGCGGGATTTCAGGACACCCAGGTTTTCGGGGGATTTCAGGGGGATTTCAGGACACCCAGATTTTGGCGGGATTTCAGCGGGATTTCAGGACACCCAGGTTTTCGGGGAATTTCAGGGGAATTTCAGGACACCCAGATTTTCAAAATGCCGCAACGAGCATGCCGAAGCGGCCTGTATTTGTTGTGTGTCCTGTATTGTCTTGTCTTTTCGTGTGTGTCCCGTATTGCCTGCTGATTTTTGGGTGTCCTGTATTAACCGCAAGGGAGGTATCGATGAAAACCTGTTGTATCAGAGGGTTGGTGTTGTGTTGGGTGTTTTTTGTGCTGCCGGTTCAGTCCAGCCTGGCGGAATCGGTGGATCCGCTTGTTGAGCAGTTTCTGGCCAGGAGTCTGGGTGATTTCTCGGAGGATCTCGAGGCTGCGAAATCGGCTGGTAAGAAAGGGGTGATGTTGTTTTTCGAACAGCAGGGGTGTCCTTATTGTTTCAAGATGAAGACCCAGGTGTTCAATCAGAAAAAGGTGCGCGATTATTTCAACAAGCACTTTGCGGTGTACAGCGTGGATATCCGCAACACCGAGGAAATCGCCGACTTTCAAGGCAAGAAGGTTTCGCAGCGTAAGTTTTCACACCGCTTTACCAATCAGCAGGATATCACTCCGGTGATCGCGTTTTTCGATCTGCACGGCAAACTGGTTACTCGCCATATCGGTGCGACTGCTGACGCTAAGGAGTTTCTGCTGCTTGGCAGGTATGTCGTCGACAAGGTTTATCGCAGCAAATCTTTTCGCCGCTACAAGCGTGAGTTGTCGGCACAACAGTGACGGACGGCTGAAAGGCTGGTGTTTGTGCGCCGGTTTTCATTATAATGGCGGCCGGCTTTGATCAGCGGTTGAACTGGGTGGATGATGAACGCACAGCAGGCAAAAATCGGGATAGTCACTGTTTCGGACCGGGCCAGCCGGGGAGAATACCAGGACCTGGGCGGCCCGGCGATCCGTGAGTGGCTCGATAAGGCACTGACCAGCCCATGGACGGCCGTCCCCCGGCTGGTGGCCGATGAGAAGCCCGTGCTCGAACAAACACTGATCGAGCTGTGTGACCAGGAACAGTGCTGCCTGGTGATCACGACCGGCGGCACAGGTCCGGCTAAGCGCGACATCACGCCGGATGTGACCGCACAGGTCTGTGACAAGATACTTGATGGTTTTGGTGAACAGATGCGCGCGGTGTCGTTGAAATTCGTCCCGACCGCGATTCTGTCACGCCAGCTTGCCGGGATCAGAGACCGGACGCTGCTCATCAACCTGCCAGGCAAGCCGGCGGCGATCGCGGATTGCCTGAACGCGGTGTTTGCGGCCGTACCCTGTTGCATCGACCTGCTCGAGGGGCCGCGGCTCGAGACCGACCCGGCAGTGATCAAGGCATTCCGCCCGGGTTAGCACCACTCAACCAACCGGCTCGAGCACAATGCCGGCCAGCGGCGGCAGGGTCAGTGATACCGAGAAGGGCCGGCCCATCCACGCAAGATCTTCTGCGTTCAGTCCATCGCCATTGCCCAGGTTGCTGCCGCCGTAGTAGGTCGAATCCGAGTTATGGATCTCCCGGTAGTGGCCGCCGGCAGGCAGGCCGACGCGGTAATTTTCGCGTGGCACCGGGGTGAAGTTCAGGATCACGACGACAAACTTCCCGGTATCGTCCTTGCGGAGATAACTCAATACCGACTGCGACGCGTCATGGCAGTCGATCCACTCAAAGCCTGAGTCGACGAAATCGTCATAGTGCAGTGCACGGCACTGTGTGTACAGGCGGTTGAGGTCGCGTACCAGGTCTTTGACGCCATGGTGAAACGCATACTGCAGCAGGTACCAGTCGAGCGCCAGGTGGTGCTGCCATTCCTGGCGTTGCGCGAATTCACTGCCCATGAACAGCAGTTTTTTGCCGGGATAGGTATACATATAAGTATAAAGCAGCCTGAGGTTGGCAAACTGCTGCCACTCGTCCCCGGGCATCTTGTTGATCATCGATCCCTTGCCGTGCACCACCTCGTCGTGTGAAAACGGCAGCACGAAATTTTCAGTAAACGCGTACAACAGGCCGAAGGTCAGGTTGTTGTGGTGGTAATGCCGGTGCACCGGGTCCAGCTGCATGTATTTCAGCGTGTCATGCATCCAGCCCATGTTCCATTTCATGCTGAACCCGAGGCCGCCGAGCCAGTCGGGACGGGTCACCTGCGGCCAGGCCGTCGATTCTTCCGCGACCATCAACGAGCCCGGCGCCTCGCTGTGGGTCGCGCGGTTCAGGGTCTTGAGGAAGTCGATCGCCTCGAGGTTTTCGTTACCGCCGTAGATGTTGGGTATCCAGTCACCTTCGTCGCGTGAATAGTCGAGGTACAGCATCGATGCCACGGCATCGACCCGCAGGCCATCGAGGTGCATCTCACTGAGCCAGAATACCGCGCTGGAAATCAGAAAGCTTTTTACTTCATGGCGGCCATAGTTGAAGATCAAGGTCCCCCAGTCACGGTGTTCGCCGCGTTTCGGGTCGGCGTGCTCGTACAACGGTGTGCCATCGAAGTTGGACAATGCGTGGTCGTCTTTGGGAAAGTGTCCCGGGGCCCAGTCGAGAATCACGCCGATGTCATGGCGGTGACAGTAGTCGACGAAGTATTTGAAATCGTTGACATCGCCAAAGCGGCGTGTCGGCGCGAAGTAGCCGGTGGTCTGGTAGCCCCAGGACGCGTCGAACGGGTGTTCGGTCACCGGCAGCAGTTCGATGTAGTTGAATCCCATCTCCTTGACATAGGCAACCAGCTGGTGTGCGAGCTCGCGGTAGTCCAGGTAGCCGTTGTGGTCGTCCTTTCGCCAGGAACCAAGGTGCACCTCGTACACGGACATCGGCGCGTGCAGCCAGTCGCGCTGTGCGCGTTGCCGCAGCCACGACTCGTCCTGCCAGGTGAAGTCCTGTCCGGCAGGAATCACCGACGCGGTACTCGGGCGCAGTTCGTACTGGCGTGCGTAGGGGTCGGCTTTCAGAAACACGCTGCCGGCGCCGCGTGCATGAATTTCATATTTATAGTTATGTATGCCATCGAGTCCCGGAATAAACAGCTCCCAGACCCCGCTGCTGCCACGTACCCGCATCGGGTGGCAGCGTCCGTTCCAGTGGTTGAAATCGCCAACCACGCTGACACGCCGTGCATTCGGTGCCCAGACCGCAAACAGTACCCCGCTGATTCCGTCGATCACGCGATGGCTGGCGCCGAGAAACCGGTAGGCATGGTGATGGTTGCCTTCACAGAAAAGGTGCAGGTCGAAATCGGTGATCACCGGCAGAAAGCTGTATGGATCGGTAGACAGGTGGGTGGTGCCGGTCTTGTCGGTCCATTCCACCTGGTAGTGGTCCGGAGTTTCGGCGGCGACGGCCTCGGCGATAAAGATGTCGGTCTGCGGGATGCGCTGCATTGGCTGCTGCAGGCCGCGTTCCCCACCGTGCAGGCTGGCGGTTTCGGCGAAAGGCAGCAGTGTACGGATGATCCGCCGGCCATCCTGCTGGTGGTTTCCCAGCACCATGAACGGGTCATGGTGTTTTGCCTCGTTGACTTGGTGGATCAGCTCGAGCTCAGGTTGTTGCATCGTCAGGTTCATTATCGGTCCATCTACAATCTATGCGGAACGCTGCAGCTAAATTAGAGGTTCCTTATAATCAGTTCAAGGTCTCGCGGTCGTGGTGGAAAATTATCTCCTGTTAGCGCAACAGGCAATAAGTGCTATGATTAAAGAGTTGCTACTAGTATACATGACGGATGAAAAATTTGTGTTCCGGATTTGTGCGCTGGATTACATAAAAGCTGTTTTTTGATTCCATTCACTCTATACTCAAATAGACAGAATACTGTAGTGCCGCTTGCTGGCTGCGGTTGCGCTCACCGCAGCATAGCGGAATCAAGCAAGGCACAAGGAGGTTCCGCCTTGCGGAGAAAACCGATCCGGCAGCCTGGCCGTTTGGTCTTTCAGGCGGCCCTGCCGCGGTCAAGTCCCAGTCATAGGGATAATCAGAACAAAGGAGAAGTCGTAAAGCACCATGATGTTTCATCAGAATCCGCGCTTTGTCAGTAAATTGACCCGTAACACCCTGGCCCTGATCCTGGCGGGTGGGCGTGGGACCCGGCTGCAGGGCCTGACGCGCTGGCGGGTCAAGCCGGCCGTGCCGTTTGGCGGCAAGTTTCGTATCATTGATTTTCCATTGTCCAACTGCCTGAACTCCGGGATCCGCAAGATCGGCATCCTGACCCAGTACAAGTCCCATTCGTTGATCCGCCACCTGCAGCAGGGGTGGGCCTTTCTGCGTGGCGAGTTCGGTGAGTTCATCGAGCTGTTGCCGGCCCAGCAGCGTATCGCACCGTCCTGGTACAGTGGTACCGCCGATGCGGTCTATCAGAATATCGACATTATCCGCACCCATTCGCCGGACTTCGTGCTGATCCTGGCTGGTGACCATGTCTACAAGATGGACTATGGCGCGATGATCGCACGTCATGTCGAAACCAAGGCGGACATGACCGTCGGATGTATCGAAGTGCCGCGCGAAGACGCCAAGGGCTACGGGGTGATGGGCATCGGCGCGGACGGCAGGGTGGTCAAGTTCACCGAGAAACCAAGTCAGCCGGATACGGTGCCGGGAAAACCGGATACCAGTCTTGCA
>JALUUZ010000576.1 GCA_027021095.1 Gammaproteobacteria bacterium | reverse complement strand
CCAGCCTGGAGCTGGGCACTGAACAGGGTCGCAAGCAGCCCGGTCAACAGGGCGAAAGTAATCGAGTGGCTGAAGCCGCGGTGACCATACTCGGAGTGATACGGAATGCCGAATTTAAATGCCACGACATCCAGGTCAGGAAGGATTGACGCAAAGCAGGCCAGTATCAGCAGTCTGGGCGGAATCAGTTTCAACCCGGTGCCGAGTCCGGCGGCCAGGGGTATCGCGGGGTGTGTCAGTATGCTTGCCATTGGATCTCCTGTTGGCTCGGCGTGCTATCGTAGCGTGAAAATAGTTCAGTCTTGCCCAGGCTGCGGGAAAACGTTATGCTGTTTCACAACGTGTAATCAGACACTGACCATAACAGATTCTCCAAACAGCCGACAGTGTAGTCTCATATTTTATATGCCTATACGGCGTAGGTGTAAGGAGGTGTAATATGTCAGACCAGAGCAGCATTACGCTTGAACCACGCAAACATGGAAAACTCGGTGTTCTGCATGTTGGTGTAACCCGCGAAGGCTTTGTTGCTGTTGCCGGCGAGGTTGCCGACATCGACGACGGCCAGACATTGACTTTCGATCGCAGCCGGGTTTCCGTGACCCGCAGCGGTTCCAGTTATACATTTACCAAGAACTCATAGCCGGGCGCCTGTCGCAGGGTCCCACTGCCTGCCCCCGGCGTACCGCCGGGGGCGTTTCGTCCGGCGTGCTGTTCAGTGCCTGGTTTAATAATGATCGTCGTACCCATAGTGATGGTGATGCAGATCTTCGTAGCGGTCGGCCTGGACGTGCATGAGATCACGTAACTGGTAATAGCGTCTGCGTACCTGGTACAGCTTGTCGCGCATCACCTGGTGATGGCGCGGATGGCTGGTGCGGATCTTGTAGTTCAGTGCGCGAAAGGCCTGCGACAACTTGTCGAAATTCCGCCTGACCCGCCAGTAGGGCATGCCGTTATCGATCGATTTTTTCAGTCGGTAGGCATGTCTTGCCAGGTGGCCGATTTCGTGACGCAGTCGCTGGCTGACCTTCCTGGCCTTGGCACGGTCGGCCAGGCTCCAGGCGGCGGAGTTCATATGTCCCGCAACATGACCTAGCTGGTAATCGTAGGCAAACAGCGCGGTAGAAAAAAACAGCGGTGAGATAAGAATGGCTTTAATCCACTTCATTGTGCTTCCTCTTTAAAGTCATTGTCACTGTATAAACGCAATATGGATAACAGAGGGTTTTCGTTTACAGACTAATCAAACCAGCCGATTCAGGTCAAGAAAAATATACTGAGCCTGTAATCAATGTCGATGTATAATCGGTCCGAGATGCGATCGGTTTTTTTTGAGCCGGACGCAGTGATAAGCAGTGCTTTGCAAAGGATGGATGTTGAGTCGTCATGTACTAACCCGCATTTCTCGCCACCGTTCGTTGCAGTAGAAGGGTGGTGAGCAATGCGGGTTAGCCGTCCGCTTGCCGGGAAATAAGGAAATCGCAGCGTGTGTGCCGCAAACTCTGTATCATGCGCCAGTAGAGTTTCTTTTACATAAAAAATTAATTATGAACAATACATCGTCCACGGAAATTGAAATCCATAAGACAGAAGTCGACTTGAACGGCCTGTTCGAGGTGTTGAGCCGCAATCTTTATTCCACCCCTGTCGTCGCCGTGCGTGAACTGGTGCAAAACAGCCATGATGCCTGTGTTCGCCGTCGGCTCGAGACTGCTGATGTGTTCGAGCCTGAAATAAGAATCTATACCAGGCCGGAAAAGAACCTGCTGGTGATCACCGACAATGGAGCGGGCTTGACGCGTACGGAGATCCGTGACTACCTGGCAACGATTGGCTCGGGCTATACACGCCGGATGCGCCGGCAAACCGAGTCGGCGCAGCTGATCGGTTATTATGGTCTCGGGTTTTTGACAGCGTATGTGGTCGCAGACAAAGTGGTCGTCGAAACCTGTTCGTGCCACGAGGCGGATAAGACCTGGAAGTTTGTGTCTACAGACGGTCAGCGGTTTACTGTCGGCATATCGGAGTGCAGCAGGGAGCCGGGGTCGAGCGTCAGCCTGCATCTGCAGCAGGGCTTCTCGGCGCTGGCAGACGTTTCGGTACTCGCCGAGGTACTGCAACGCTACTGTTGCCTGCTGCCGGTTGCGATCTACCTGAATGACGAGCCGGAGCCGGTCAACGGCCTGCGGCCGCCGTGGCGGTATGGTCCCGCCGAACTGTCTCCGCTGCGTTTGAAAACACTGCGCTTGGAGTTTGCCGCGGTGTTCGAACCACTGTTCGAGCCGATGTGCACGATCCCGCTTCGCAGCCCGGAGGGAGCCGGCGTGACTTTTCAAGGCTTGTTGTGGATCCATGAAGGGACCAGTTATACCACGACGGATAACCGTAGTGTCTCGGTTTTTATCCGTAATATGTTTATCACCGACAAGGCACGTGACTTTCTGCCGGAGTGGGCGGGGTTTTTCAGTGCGGTGATCGAGTCGGACAGTTTGTTGCCGACCGCCAGCCGGGAGGATGTGCAGCAGAACGAGGTCTATGAAGAGATCGCAGCGCAGGTGCACGAGCAGCTGATCACCGGGCTGATCGCGCTGAAGAGCGCCGAACCGGCGACATTCAAGCGTGTGTTGTCGCGCCACAACGAGCACCTGCTGGGTGCGGCATTGGGTGATCAGCGCCTGTTCGATGCGTTTTCCGAACTGCTCAGGCTGCCTACCTCGGAAGGAGACCTGACAGTCGGAGAGATTCTCGCGCAGAGTGCCGGGCAGTTGCCTGTGACGATGGAGCAGGGCGGCAGTTACGAGATGATCATCAGCCGGGTCTTGAAAAAACCGGTGATCTACGGTTACCGCTATGCGGCGTATGCGTTTGCCGCCGATTATGCACGGCAGAACGGGATCGAGCTTGCGGTACTCGGTACACAGCAGGGCAACCGGGCGCTGTTCGAACGGGTCGAGGTGGATCGGTCGCAGCAGGCGGTACTGGACCTGCTGGTGCGGGCACAGGGTGAGAAGGTGGTGCCCGTGCGTTTCCAGCCGGCTTGTATCCCGCTGGTGCTGCTGCCGGATGAAGAGGTGCTGCTGAAGCAGCGGATCGAGTCCGACCAGGCACAGGAACGGATCAGCAAGGCAGCGCTGGCGCTGGCGCGTGTCTATACCAAGTCCACCGAGTCGGAGACCCATAGTTATCTCTATGTCAACATGGATT
This sequence comes from Gammaproteobacteria bacterium, assembly GCA_027021095.1. Classification (GTDB taxonomy): domain Bacteria; phylum Pseudomonadota; class Gammaproteobacteria; order SZUA-21; family SZUA-21; genus SZUA-21. The sequence continues at coordinate 1,949 of JALUUZ010000576.1, read as the reverse complement.
CGCCACTGGTTGGGTTGCTGCTGCACAGTGACCGCGCAACCAGCAGACAGCTGGCAACCATGTTGCGGGCGTTTATGTTCAGCGCGAGCCAGAATGCGCAGGCGCACCTGGCCGGAACCCTGGCACAGGAATTGGAACGGTATTCCGCTGCACTGGTTGCACTGGTGACCGGCACGAAAGAACAGGAGTAGTGGCATGGACGTCTGGGACTGGGTCAGAAAGCGAGTAGAAGAACTGTATGCGGCGGGCCATTACCGGTTGGCGGAAATCATCGAGTCGGTTGCATCCCTGGCTGTCAATGGTGAACACGACAGGGTCGACGCATTGGTGCCGGAAGGCCTGGCACTGGCGAGAGGCCTGCGGGACCAGTGGGTCGAGGTGTTTTTGCGGCACTGGCATCTGCAGAGCCTGGTCCTGCATCGTTCCGACGTCAAGACCGCGTTGCCGGAGGCAGTCAGCCTGCTCGATTTTTCCAGCCGTGAACAGACCCGCGACTGCCCGCAGAGTATCTGCGTGATCCAGGATCTGGCCAACTGCTATGCCCAGTGTGACGGGCCGGGCTATGTCGAGGAACGCCTGGCGCTGGCCAGCGAGACCATGGAGAAAATCACCCCTGCATGGGGTTGTTATGTCTGCATCAGCGCGGAATATGCCGATGCGCTGATCGATGCCGGGCGCTGTCAGCAGGCGCTGGAGTATATCGGTGACATCGAGAAGGTACAGGTCCGCACAGGAGGGGAACTGGACGCCGCTGATTTCGTCGTGCAGAAAGTGCGTGCATGCGCCGCACTCGGCAGGTACGACGACGCGCTGGCCGCGCTCGGCAGGGTGCAGGGACACCGTAAGGGGAGTACCTTCGATCATACGCTGGCTATCCACAAGGCATTGGTACTGGCGCTGGCCGGCGAGCACGTGCAGGCACAGCAGGTGCTGCCGGCGTTTTTTACGATCGTAACGGAGCTTGCGGACTTCCAGGCGTGGCTCGAGGTCAATTACCGGCTGGCCTGCCATGGAGTGATAGAGAACGACTGGCAGCTTGGTGCCCGGTTTGAAACCTGCCTGGCAAGGCTGGAGCACGCAGGGATCATGCGTGATTGTATTACCGTAGCCGAACAGGCCGTGGACCTGGCGTTGAGGCGTGACAGTCAGTTGACCGCGGAGTACCTGGTGCGGAAGGTCGAGGCGCTGATTCCAACGCTGCATCGTGTGCTGGATGCAGAACAGAAGCTCAGCACGATGCAGCAGCGTTGTGCAGACGCCCGGTCGGCGAGTCCGGCCGGCCCGCAGGATATAGACATGCAGGCACTGCTGCAACGGCCGCCGGAGGATCCTGAACTGGCCTTGGAGCTGCTGGAGGCCGGTGACCGCCTGGCCGCAGGGGCGTTTCGCGACGATCCGGCCTGGGTGTTGCTCAAACATGAAAACCTGGTAAAGATGGATCGGGTGGAGGCTGCGGTACAGAGCCTGCGTGCTTTTGTCGACCGGCAGCCTGATTCTCCAGAACTATTGCTGGCGCTGGGTGACCTGTTGCATACCCGGGGCAGCAGTGACGAGTTGCTGGCATTCCTGGACAGGATGGAGGCTCAACCGCTGGGTGGTGAAAGCCTGGCCAATCTTTTGTGGATCCGTGCGCATTACCATTACAAGCGGGGTGAGTCTGACGCGGCGAGGCATTGCCTGGAACAGGTTTTGTGCAAGCAGGATACAGGTGAACGGCAGCGGCTCAGCCGGGAGTGGTTGGCGGTCCTGGAAGGTGAGGCCGGGAACTACCAGCGTGCGTTGGCACATTTCGAACGTTTGAGCAGCATGGACCCGGACGATTACAACCTGGTGTGGGAGCAGTGCACCTTGGCGGCGTTGATGCAGGACTGGAAACGGCTGCAGCAATATGCGCTCCAGCTTGGTTTCGATTCAGTGGCTGCCCGGGATCCGGTCGACGAGCAGTGGGA
>JALUUZ010000575.1 GCA_027021095.1 Gammaproteobacteria bacterium | reverse complement strand
CGTTGTGTGCTTCGCACACAACGGGGCAGGGTGCGTTGTACGCACCCACACCACGACAAATCGAATCACATCACGCGGTCATCCTTGCACACACGATATTTCTTTACCGTAAATCCTTTAACAGCGAAAAAACACGTTAAAATAATAACCGCGACTGTTTCGGCTGTAGAATCCACCTGAACCCCATACATTGCTGGTCTGGAAACCACGGGAGCGAAACTGGCGCAACACCTGCCAGGCCCGTGTTTGCGTAGCATAGGGCCCCATTCTGCGCTGGCATGAACGCACCCTGAACACTTGGTAGTCTCCCAGTCCCGGGGTGTACGCACCCTGGACAGGACTGGCGCTCAAGGTTCCAGTAAACCAGTAACCACCGAAAAACAACAGCATTACCAGCATCTTCATTTTTGCAGTAACACTATTCATACTCTGTCTCCGTTCGCTATCGATCCATACCTAGTACGACGTGTGAATACAGCTTTTGTCAGATACCTGAACTGCCTCGCCTCTCGCAGTACTCTCCTACTGCGACGGACGGTGATTGGAAAGGTGAGCCAGGTCGGCAAAGATAAAGCTGTACTCTCCGTCGTTCAGATTGACCTGGAGCCTGCCACCATGACCCTCTGCATAAGCTATCCAACCTGGTTTATGCTGGCATTCCGGCACATGAGGATGCTCTTCGTTTCTTTTCCCATCGTACCACGCAACAAGCATCGGTTCAGAAAGTTTTTTCCCGGCTTCCTGCTCAGCAAGTTTTTTCGCGGCTGCATAACCGGTTACTTCCTCATGCTCAAGATCGATCGTTATAAAATATGCTGATTTCATATAACACTCACACTGGATATAGCCTGTATACCTATAGTCTAGCCTTCAGTATCTTTGCCTGCCAAAGAAAACCAAACGCAAACACAAATCCCGCAAAGCGGATCGAAGCGACAAAGGAGAACACTGAAGCCCTGCCAGGCACATGGATTCAAAGGATTGAAACCACTGATAAAATCAGATCCTGACAGTGAGACGCAGATGGTGTTATACTCCACTGGAATTTCGATTCCCGGAATTTGACCTAACACCTTACCGAGCGGGGTAGACGAATGAAAAGAACAATCACAGTACTACTTGTTTTAGGGCTGAGCCTGCTGCTTGGCGCCTGCCAGCAGACTCCACACCGGCCTGTACATCATGAAACAGCGCCTGTTATCGAAGAAGAATATATCCCGCCTGTTCATGGGCACAGTCACCATCGCCCACACCACGGCCATCCACTCCATGCCCCGCATACCGCTCCAGCGCATCATGCAGCCAGGCGGCACCGTTACCGATGCAGCAGGCACCGGCGCTATCATCACAAACACCGTTGCTATCGCTACTGGAAAAAGCGCCATCACAAGAAGTACCGCAAAGGTGGGCGCCGCTATCACAAAAAACGTCGCCGCACGCATAAGCGCAAACCAGTGAACAAGAAACCAGCGCACAAGAAAAACAACAACGACAAGAAGAAATAACGACAACGATCGAAAATCAGTAACCCAGGTTGGGTGCCAGCCAGCGTTCCATTTCTTCGATGGAAAAGTTTTTCGCCCGCGCATAGCGCTCGACCTGGTCACGATTGATCTTACCAACAGCAAAGTAGGATGCCTCCGGCAGACTGAAATACCACCCACTGACTGATGCGGCAGGAACCATCGCAAAACTTTCAGTAACACGGATGCCTGCATTGTGCTCCACATCCAGCAAGTCCCACAACAACGCCTTTTCAGTGTGGTCGGGACAGGCGGGATAGCCTGGGGCCGGACGGATCCCCTTGTACTCCTCGCGGATCAAGCTGTCGTTGTCCAACGACTCATCGCCTGCATAACCCCAGAACTCCTTGCGTACACGTTGATGCATGCGCTCTGCAAACGCCTCGGCCAACCGGTCCGCCAGCGCTTTCAGCATGATCACACTGTCGAGTTCGTTTGCCTTCTCGAGACGTGCGAGATGCTGCTCGATACCGATGCCGGCCGTCACTGCGAACGCGCCGATATAGTCACGCTTACCAAGGCCTTTCGGCATCACAAAATCACTCAAGCAGCGGTTCGGTCGGCCCGGCGGTTTTTCGACCTGCTGACGAAGATGGTGCAAGGTACACAGCACCCGCTGCTGATCGTCCGCTGCGTAGACTTCAATCGCATTACCCTCGACCTGGTTCGCCGGGAACAAGCCGATCACGGCCCGCGCCCTGAGCCAACGTTCATCGATTATTTTAGTCAGCATTGCCTGTGCTTCGGCAAACAGTTCGGAAGCCACCTTACCCTTTTCCGGATCCTGCAGGATTTTCGGATAGACGCCCCGCAGCTCCCAGGCATGAAAAAAAGGCGTCCAGTCGATATACTCCGCGAGCTCTGCAAGCGAATAGTCATCGAATACCTGCACTCCCGTTTTCTTTGGCACACAGGGCGTATAGTTCTGCCAGTCTATCTGCGGCCTGTTGTCATCCGCGGCATCGATCGTCAACCACTTGATCTGCTGCTGCCTGCCGGCGTGACGCTCCCTGACTTCTGCATATTCCTGGCGCAGCTCACCGACAAAATCCTCGTACGCATCCGGACTGACCAGTTTCTGCACTACGCCCACCGCCCTGGAGGCGTCTTTTACCCATACGACAGGGGCCTTGTCGTAGCCCGGCTCTATCTTGACAGCCGTATGTGCCTTGGAGGTCGTCGCTCCGCCGATCAACAATGGAATCGAAAAATCCAGCCGCTGCATTTCCTTTGCGACATGGCTCATCTCCTCCAGCGACGGTGTGATCAAGCCACTGAGCCCGATCATATCAGCCTGCTGCTCCCTGGCAGCCTGCAGAATTTTCTCCGCCGGCACCATGACACCCAGATCGACCACCTCGAAATTATTACACTGCAGGATCACACCAACGATATTCTTGCCGATATCATGCACATCCCCTTTGACTGTCGCAATGACGATTCTTCCATTGGAACTCGTATCGCTTGTCTTTTGCGCCTCGATAAACGGCAACAGGTAGGCGACAGCCTTTTTCATCACCCGCGCGCTCTTTACCACCTGTGGCAGAAACATCTTGCCTGAGCCAAACAAATCTCCTACCACATTCATGCCATCCATCAGCGGGCCCTCTATCACCTTGATAGGCGAATCACACTCGCGCCGTGCGGCTTCCGTGTCTTCTTCGATATAGGTCTCGATCCCCTTGACCAGCGCATGTTCAAGGCGCTTGGCTGGCGTTGCATCACGCCATTCAAGATTCTCCTGCAACATCTGTTTAGCCTGGCCGTCTCCCTTATATTGATCGGCAATCTCCAACAGCCGATCGGTCGCATCCGGCCTCCGGTTCAGGACTACGTCTTCCACTGCCGTGCGCAGTTCGTCAGGCAGATCATCATAGACTGCAAGCTGACCGGCATTGACTATACCCATATCCATACCTGCCTGGATCGCGTGATACAGGAACACGGCATGGATTGCTTCACGTACCGGATTGTTACCGCGGAATGAAAACGAAACATTGGAGACCCCGCCGGAAACCAGTGCATGCGGCAGATTGTGCTTTATCCAGCGTGTCGCTTCGATAAAATCGACACCATAATTGTTGTGTTCTTCAATACCGGTAGCCACTGCAAAGATGTTCGGGTCGAAAATGATATCTTCTGGTGGAAACCCGACTTGCCTGGTGAGAATATCGTATGCGCGTTGACAGATTTCCCTGCGCCGCTGCAGACTGTCCGCCTGACCCTGCTCATCGAACGCCATGACCACTGCCGCTGCGCCATAGCGCATGACCAACCTCGCCTGAGCAATAAATTTTTCCTCACCTTCTTTCAAGCTGATCGAGTTGACGATTCCCTTTCCCGGAAGACACTTCAAGCCCGCCTCGATAATCTCCCACTTGGACGAGTCGACCATAAACGGTACCCGGGCGATATCCGGTTCGGCAACGCTGAGATTCAAAAACTTGACCATTGCCTGTTTGCCATCGAGCATGCCTTCGTCCATATTGACGTCGACTATCTGCGCACCGTTCTCGACCTGCTCCCGCGCCACCTCGATCGCCTGCTCGTAGTCTCCTTCCAGGATCAAGCGTTTGAAACGTGCCGAGCCGGTCACATTGGCCCGCTCACCGACATTGACGAACAGTGAATCGTCATCGATATTCAACGCCGCCTGCCCACTCAGCCTGCATACCGGGCGATGCGCCGGAATCTTGCGTGGCGCACATTGACTGACTGCGTCGACGATCTGCGCCAGGTGTTCCGGTGTACTGCCACAACAACCGCCAACGATATTCAAAAAACCGGATTCGGCCCACTCCCTGACATGCGCGGCCATCTCGGCCGGGCTCAGGTCGTATTCACCAAATGCGTTTGGCAGCCCGGCATTTGGATGCGCACTGATACCGACATCGGCGAAACCGGACATCTCTTCGACGAACGGCCGCAGCTTGTCCGGCCCGAATGCGCAGTTCAACCCGACACAAACAGGATTGGCATGGCGGATGGAATTCCAGAACGCTTCGCGGTCCTGGCCGGAAATATTCCCGCCGCTTTCGTCAGTCACGGTCATCGAAACGATCAGCGGGTACTCTGTACCTGTCTCGAGAAAATATTCCTGGATCGCAAAGATCGCCGCCTTGGCATTCAGCGTATCTGTTATCGTCTCGATCAACAGCAGATCCGCGCCGCCTTCGATCAATCCCTTCGTTGCATCCTTGTAAGTCAGCACAAGCTCATCGAATGTCACAGGACGCTCACCGGGGTTGTTGACATCCGGATTGAATGACGCTGTTTTCGAGGTCGGGCCTATCGAACCAGCGACAAAGACCTGGCGCTGCTCACTGACACTATCGGCGGCTTGACGCGCGATCCTGGCGGATTCATAGTTCATTTCATAGACCAGTTCGACCATGTCGTATTCGGCCTGCGAGACAGCACTGGCATTGAAGGTATTGGTTTCGATGATATCGCAGCCGGCATTGATATAAGCCAGGTGAATATCACGGATGATCTCCGGGCGGTTCAGGCTCAACAGTTCATTGTTGCCTTTGACATCGATTGGATGGTCCTTGAAACGCTGGCCGCGAAAATCCTCCTCGCCAAGTTTATAGGCCTGAATCAACGAGCCCATGGCCCCGTCCAGCGTCAGGATGCGCGTCTGCAGCAACTGCTTGAACGCAAGCA
>JALUUZ010000574.1 GCA_027021095.1 Gammaproteobacteria bacterium | reverse complement strand
CGACTATATCTCGGTCGGTGCGATCACCAAAAATGTCCAGGCCATCGACCTGTCGATGCGTATCACCGCCAAGTAGGGTGTGTCGTACGCACCAACACCGTGGCAAATCGAATCGTATTACGTGGTGATTCTTCCACAGGCGATATTTCCATGCCGCAAAGCCCTTGGTGTGCTGCGCACACCGTCACGACGAGGCACCGGCGATATATTCATACCACTGCCGGTATAACGCCGGTGTCGTACCGGCGACGACCGATGTCGTCAACCGGTCCGGTACACGCGTCAGTGAATGGCCGTCGAGATCGGAAAGCATTCCGCCGGCTTCACTCAACACCAGCGCGCCGGCGGCATAGTCCCATAACTTCATGCCGCCGTGCAGGTAGACATGAAAACGGCCGGCGGCAAGCCAGCACAGCTCCAGCGCACAAGCACCGAAGTTGCGTTGTGAGCTGTAACCCGGTTTGGCAAGCAGGCTGCTGCCCAGCGTGCCCGGCAGGCGTTTGAAATCGATACAGGCGATTGCCTCGTGCGGTGTGTCGGGTACGGCGGCAGGCTCGAGCCTGCTGCCGTTGCACCACGCGCCGCCGGCACTGACTGCATGAAACATCTCGTCACGCACCGGGTCGTAGACCACTGCAGCCTTGAGCGCATGCCCGACGATATAGGCCACCGAGACAGCAAAATATGGTGCGCCATAGGAAAAATTACTGGTCCCGTCCAGTGGATCGATGCACCAGAGTCCTGAGCCGGCATGGGACAAAGCCTGCAGCTGCGCCTGGCCCGTGGTCTCTTCCGACAATACTGCGACCTGTGGCCAGCGCTGACGCAGCCTGTCACACAAAAACGCGTTGACCGCAAGGTCCGCCTCGGTCACCAGGCTGCCGTCGGCCTTGGTCGTACTCCTGGCCTTGTTCAACAGGGGCAACAGAAAACGTTTCCCGGCCTCACGCACAGCATCGATGAGCGCTGCGCACTTCTCCTCTAGTTCATTCATTTTATCCATCGACTCAACAGAATTTTTTGCGATCAGATTTCATCGAGCGCTATGACCACCGGCTGCTGTACATAACTGTAACGCCATGCGTCTCCTGTCAGGGCTTGCAGCCGTGTAAGCAGTGTCTCTCCCGGAACCGCTTCATGCGGAAACACACCATGCACCTTGACGAACGACGAACCCAACGCCGCCCGCTTACGCCAGTTCAATGACGACAGCGCCGCCGGTGTCATACAGTGACTGCAAACCACGGCCGGCTCGTGCTCAGCCGCGTGCAACGACTCGGTCCAGCCATGCAGTGCGTTCTTGCAGTGGCCGCAGCGTGGTGCAACCGTGTTGCTGCCGTACACCAGCTTGGTGCCTGCATCGATCGCTACGCAGGTTGGAGGCGGCTCGTCTGCCTCGGCATCGCCTGCGAAATGCACAACCGGGGAGCACCCAAGGTAGACAAGATGATCGAAAAACGCTTCACCGGTTTGATATAAATGGCTGCCAAACTGCGGTAATGGCTTTCCGATAAACCCGAGCTCTGTTAACATAGTGGCAAGTTGTTCGCACACAGCCGTGCCGGTGGAAGCAGAGCCGCGTGAAACAGATCCAGTAGAAAAAGATTCCGTCTCACCGGCTGCCTGGTGATCAGCATGATAGAGAATCAACTGTTCCTTTGCGATACGCATGGTTTATTCTGCCAGATAAAAACTAAAAGTAACAACGGTAGACACCGCAAAACAATAACATCATCGTGGGTAATATTCACGCAATAAAAATAATTAGCATGCGCTAGAATATACTTATTTGTAAAGGAAGCAATAACCACGTCGTTACAAACGACACGACTGACAATTGCTATTACCAACATTTCTTGCAAGTGAATATCAAAAACTATTCAAAATTTAAGCTATTTATTTTTTTATTGACGCTGGTATTTCTTGCGGGAACCTATTCGGATTACTTTCAGTCGATCGAAAACAAAGGTTATCAGCTGATCGCGCGGTTTATCAACGGCGCCAAAAGCAGCCCCAGGGCCTTGGTGCTTGCAATCGATACTGACTCACTGCAACAGTTCGGTGACTGGCCATGGTCACGGGCGCGCCTGAGCCGGCTGGTTTCGCGCCTGCAGAAACACAACCCCCGTTCGATCACGCTGGCCGTCGACCTGTCCACACCGCAACTGGCCAAGCGGCCGGGGCCGGATTTCGTCAGTGGCGCCGACCCGCAACAAAAACCGTTGAAACGCAAAATACTGCAGGCCATCTACCGGCTCGATGTCGATCAGCGCCTGGCCAACGTGATCGGCAAAGCAGGCAATGTGATCATCAGTGCCGGCTACTGGTCCACGCAGTTCGATACCGAAGCACCTGCGTCACTGAAGAACAAGACACTGCGAGTAAAGGCCGCGTCTGAAGGGCTGGCCGCCTGGCTGCAGCGGCTGGCACTGCGCAGCCCGGAAACGAAAGCGGTAAAAATACAACCGCCACTGGCACTGTTCAATGCCAAGGCACGTATGACGGCGTTGATGCCCCTGAACCCGCCATCCAAAGAAAGCCTGTACATCCCACTGGTCGTACGCGCCAAGGACCAGTACTTTCCACACACGGTACTGGCCAGTTACCTGGTAAGCCGCGGGCGTTCACCGGCAAAGACCTGGGTGGTACCGCCCAACCGTATCGGTGGCAGGCGCTATGGACTGTCGACCGGCCCGGCATTCCGTTTCTACCCGCTGCCGGTCAGCGCATGGAAGAACAGGCCGCCGGTCAAAACCCTGTCGGTGGCAGACTTTCTGAACAATAAATTCAAAACCAGGATCCGCGGCAGGGCCGTGTTCATCGGCCTGACTGCACCGGCGTTGAGCCGGATGATCAAGACTGTTGACGGTACGCTGCTGCCGCAGGTCAGCTGGCAGGCGTATGCCGCGCACGGCCTTTTGAGCGGGCAGTCGATTAACGTGCCCTACTGGTTCTACGGCGCGCAGCGCGCATTGATCGTGGTGTTTATGATCTACCTGCTGCTGACGCCGCGGCCCTTGCATGGCAGGATCGGTTTTCTGATCACGATGATCATCGTCGCCGCGGCGCTGAATCTCGAGCTGATCGCACTGCTGACACAAAGGCTGTGGCTGCCGATGGTGTTTCCATCACTGTTTCTGCTGGTGACGCATGCGCTGATCGGCCTCAGCTATCGCAAGTCACGCATGATCGAGAAAGCGCAGCTGCAGACGTCCAGCGTACGCAAGGAACTGGGTGCCTACTACCAGTCACAAAGCAACCTGAACAAGGCATTCGAGCATCTGAAACTCTGCCACAACGACGGCCAGCTGCCGAAACTGCTTTACAACCTGGGACTGGACTTCGAACGCCGCAGGCAGTTCGACAAGGCACTGGAGGTCTACGAACACATTCACCAGCATCTCGGTGCCTTCTACAAGGATTCCGAGTCGCGTATCGCGCACCTGATGAAGGTGACCAACCACTTTCCGATCTCCGGACCCTCGGCGACGGCGACGACGCAGATACTGTCGCTGACCGAGTCCGGCGTCGAAAAGCCGATGTTGGGGCGCTACCAGCTCGTGCGTGAGATCGGCCGCGGCGCGATGGGCATGGTCTACCTTGGCCGTGACCCGAAAATCGGCCGCGAGGTGGCAATCAAGACCCTGGCGTTGAGCGCCGAATTCGAGGGCAAGGAGCTGGAGGAATCCGAACAACGCTTTCTGCGTGAAGCGGAAGCCGTGGGCAGGCTGAACCACATGAACATCGTTACGATCTACGATGTCGGCGAAGACCAGGGGCTGGCCTATATCGCGATGGACTATGTCGAAGGTGTCAGCCTCGACCACCATATCGCCAAGGGCGCGTTACTGAAAATCAGAACCATCATCGAAGTCTGCGCCCAGGTAGCCGATGCCTTGGCGTATGCACACAAAAAGAAAGTCATCCACCGTGATGTCAAACCGGCCAACATCATCTACAATGCCAACACCAAGACCGTCAAGGTCACCGACTTCGGCATCGCGTCGTTGACCGATGACACCAAGACCCGCACCGGCACCATCCTTGGCAGCCCGTCCTATATGTCGCCGGAACAGATCTCCGGAAAAAAAGTCGCCGGCACCTCCGACCAGTTTTCGCTCGGTGTGACGATGTATCAACTGCTTTCCGGCACCCTGCCCTTCGACGGTGACTCGATGGCCAACCTGATGTACCAGATCACCAACCAGCCGCACAAGCCGATCCGCAAACTGCGCCGTGGGATCACCCCCTGTATCAGCCGGGTGATCAACAAGTCATTGCAGAAGCTGCCTGAAAACAGGTTTGCAGACTGCAGCGCGATGGCCGATGCATTGCGCCGGTGCCTGGAGCAAGATTGACCCGGCGAGCCTGTGCAGTATTGTGTTTTCAGCGCCGCCTTGTTAAGCTGTAACCGGATTTCGACCAATGCCGACATTCCTTGTGGGTATTGGTCCTGTGTCTTTATTCGGGCGTTCATCCCTGTCTGGAGTTGGGCAGCAGACCGGGAACACGGAGATTTTTGTTGAACATACAACGGCAATACCTAGAGCAGCAGACAGAACAGGAGCGCAGTGAGATTACCCGGCATGTGCTGATGATACTCGACTCGTGGGGACTGGACTCGAAACAGATCATCGCGTTGCTGGACCTGCCCGGCAAGGCCAATGTACGCACACTGAACCGCTACCGCCAGGGCGTTGCCGAACTGCCACGCTGCGAACAGGTCAACAACCGGCTCGAACACCTGCTGGCGATCATCGAGGCGTTGCGCACCACCTTTCCACGCAATATTCAAATGGGGTCACACTGGATGAACAAGCCGTTACGGCGTTTTTCGCGGCGTAAGCCGGTCTCGGTACTGGTCGATGACGGCATGCCGGGCCTGATGGCGGTACGTGCCCATCTCGATTGTACTTACAGCTGGGACTATTGAGCAAAGAGGTAGGGTGCGTTGTACGCACCATTCTCACCAAAGAATTTACAGCAAAGAAATATCATGTGTGGAAGGATGGCCACGTAATACGATTCAATTTACCATGGCGCTGGTGCGTACAACGCACCCTACTTTGGGGCGTAGTATTTCTTTGCCGTGAATCCTTTGGTGTGCTGCGTACACCGTCACGATGAGGCGGGATACATCATCTATCCCAACACCGCGCCATATCGTATTGCGTCACGTGGCGATCCTTCCACCGACGATAT
>JALUUZ010000573.1 GCA_027021095.1 Gammaproteobacteria bacterium | reverse complement strand
AGACTGCCATCGGTACCGTTCTTGAACCCGACGGGTGTCGACAACCCGCTGGACATCTCGCGATGGGTCTGTGACTCGGTAGTTCGCGCGCCGATCGCAGTCCAGGTGATCAGGTCGGACAGGTACTGTGGCGTAATCGGATCCAGTGCCTCGGTCGCGGTATACAGGCCAAGCCGGGTCAACTCATAGAGCAGGCCCCGGGCCATCGACAGTCCTTTCTCGATATGAAACGAATCATCCATGTCCGGATCGTTGATCAGGCCTTTCCAACCTACCGTAGTCCGTGGCTTCTCGAAATAGACCCGCATGATGATCACCAGCGTGTCACGAAGCTCGTCGGCCAGCTTTTTCAATCGGCCGGCATACTCTTTCGCTGCGTCGATATCGTGAATCGAACAGGGGCCGGCGACGACAAACAGGCGCTTGTCGCGCGCGGTGAGAATATCGCGGACCGTTGCACGCCCGCGCAGCACCGTGTCTCGCTCCTGCGGCCCAACCGGCAGGCGGCCCTTGATTTCCGCCGGGGTCGGCAGCAGCTCTTGGGACAATACGTTCAGGTTGTCTAATTTTTCTTCAGTCATGGTTTCCAATGGCAGTAATTCAGTTCAACAGGAGACGGGGCAGACAAAGTCCGAACAAACCCACATAGATTGAAAGGGATAAAACGAGAAATTATTCATACCGGTTTGTTATATAATACCCTTGGTATTAACTCAGGATCAGTTGGATTCCCTCATGACTGCAGAAGATCAAAATCTATCAAGCGGTATTGCTGCTTTTGAAGCCAAACATTTTAACACCGCTTACCCGCTATTAAAACCACTAGCTGAAGCCGGCAACACCGAGGCCTTGTACCGGATGGCGATCATGTGCCAGAACGGCCTGGGGATGGTCGCTGATGAAAAAAAGGCGTTCGACTACATGAAACAGGCGGCAGAACGGGGGCATGCGCTGGCACAGCACGGCCTTGGATTCATGTATATGCAGGGCGAATGTGTGGCACAGAACGGCCGTGAAGCGGAAAAATGGTTTCTTAAGGCAGCAGAACAGGGAATGAGCGGCTCGCTGACGACGCTCGCATTGATGTATAAAGACGGCACCGGTGTTGAAAAGGACGAACAAAAGGCAAGAGAGCTGCTGCAACAGGCGGGGTTCAACCCGGATGATTTCTGACCCGGATCGCTCACCATCCCGCGACAGTGTCATGGCATGTCCTGGAGCGTTCACCGCTGTTCGTCGCAAGAGGAGAACGGGAAAGACAGACTGACCCGGCATCTTACTACAGACTTTTGCTGGCAATCTCGTAACAATCTTTCGATAAACCGCTGTGCGCCAGAATCCGTTCCAATGCCTGGCGCATCTGCTGCTGCCGCCGCGGATCGTAACGCCGCCAGCGGGTAAGCGATTTGAGCAGTCCAGCAGCGATCTGCGGATTCTGTGCATCGAGCTTCAAGACCCAGTCGGCCGCAAACTGGTAACCCGAGCCATCCTGCGCATGAAAATTCACCGCGTTGGTGTGGCAAAAAGCCCCGACCAGTGCCCTGACCTTGTTCGGGTTCCGGTCGTCGAATACTGGATCCTGGGCCAGCGCCCTGACCCTGTCGAGGGTATCGCTGAAATGACAGCTCGCCTGCACGGCCAGCCACTTGTCCATGACCAGCGAATCATGCCGCCACTTGTCGTAGAACGCTGCCAGTGCCTGCTCCCTGACTGCCGCCCTCGAGTTGACCAATGCGGCCAGCGCACTCAACACATCGGTCATGTTGTTGGCGGTCTGAAACTGGTTGAAACACAAATGCTGAATCTCCTCGTCGTCCAGCTCCATCAGCAGCCCAAGGCATACATTTTTGAGTTTGCGGCGCCCGACCGATACGGCATCGGTTGCATAGTCCCGTGGTTGGTTATAGTCGTTATAGATCTCGTACAGAGGCTGTCGCAGGTCTGTCGCCATCTGCTGCCGCAATTGCTGCCGGCACCGATGCACTTGGTCGACATCGATCACCTCCAGCTGTTCTGCGATGACAGCTTCCCCAGGCAGTTCGAGTGCTTCGGCCACAAACGCCGGATCCTGTGCACAGGAGGCTAACAACTGCCGGCAGGCATCGATCAACACCGTGCCGAAACCGGCTTCCTGACCCTGCTGCCGCGCACGCACCGCACCGAGGATCTGTCGCGTGGACAGCTCCTGGCCGGCTTCCCAACGGCTGAATGCGTCCTGATCATGCGCCAGCAGAAAGCCGAGTTCCTCGTCGCTGCGCGGATAATGCAGCTTGATCGGCGCCGAAAAGCCGCGCAGCAGCGACAACACCGGCTGCTCGTCGACGGCGCTGAAACGAAACGACTGTTGTTTCTGGCGCAGCAACAGCAGATAGTCACTGCCCTGCACGACAATGCCCTCACTGTCGGCCAGCGGCTGTACCGGCTGCCCGGCGGCATCGACAAAACCGATACGCAATGGGATCAAAAACGGCTGTTTGTCCGGCTGTCCCGGCGTCGGCGGGCAGGACTGTGCCAGATGGATCACCAAGGTCTGCGCCGAGGCGGAATACTCGGTTTCGACCGTCACTTCCGGCGTGCCGGCCTGTGAATACCAGCGCTTGAATTGCGCCATCCATTCGGGGCTGCCATTGGCGTCGACCATCGCATCGAAAAAATCGTCGGTGGTCACCGCCTGGCCGTCGTGGCGTTCGAAATACAGGTCCATTCCGCGGCGGAACCCGTCCTTACCGAACAGTGTCTCATACATACGCACCACTTCCGCGCCTTTGTTATAGACGGTCGCGGTATAGAAGTTGTTGATCTCGACATAAGAGTCAGGCCGCACCGGGTGCGCCATCGGCCCTGCATCCTCCAGGAACTGGGTGGCACGCAGCATCCGCACATCACCGATCCGTGCCACCGCCCTGGAGTTCATGTCGGCACTGAACTCCTGGTCGCGGTAGACCGTCAGCCCTTCTTTCAGGCTCAGCTGGAACCAGTCCCTGCAGGTGACACGGTTGCCGGTCCAGTTATGAAAATACTCATGCGCGACGATGCCCTCGATGCTTTGGTAGTCGCTGTCGGTCGCAGTCTCCGGTTTCGCCAGCACGCACTTCGAATTGAACACGTTCAGGCCCTTGTTTTCCATGGCGCCCATGTTGAAATCGTTGACCGCGACGATCATATAACGGTCAAGATCGTATTCCAGGCCGAACCGTTCCTCGTCCCAGCGCATCGCATTTTTCAGGGCCTGCATCGCATGTGCACAACGGTCGATATTTTCATGCTCGACATAGAGATGCAGGCTGACCCGGCGGCCGGAAGCGGTGGTAAAACTGTCTTCGAAACAATCCAGGTCACCGGCGACCAGTGCGAACAGGTAGCTGGGCTTTTTAAACGGATCCTCCCAGGTCACCCAGTGCGTACCATCATCATTTTCGCCCTGAGCGACCAGGTTACCGTTCGATAACATGACCGGACACTCCTGCGGATTGGCGATGACCGTCGTGGTGTACTTCGCCATCACATCCGGCCGGTCCAGAAAATAGGTGATACGCCGGAAACCCTCGGCCTCGCACTGCGTGCAATACAGTCCACTGGAGCGGTACAAACCACTCAATGCCAGGTTGGCCTGGGGATCGATCCGGGTTTCCAGTTCCAGCACACACTGCGCTGGCAGCCGTGGGATCGTCAATTCGGTCTCGGTCACCGAATAATCCCTGTCTGCCACCAGCGCGGTGCCATCCAGCAAGACTTTATCGAGCTGCAGGGCCTCACCATGCAACACCAGCGGCTGTGCGCCGCCGCCGTCGGGGTTTTTGCGCAATGCCAGGCGCGACTGGACCCGTGTCTGACTCGGATGCAGATGAAAGACCAGCTTGACCGTGTCGATCAGGTAGTCCGGCTGCGTATAGTCCTTGAGAAAAACAGTGACTGGTGTATCCCCTTTCATTTTCACCTCGATTCAATGGTTTTGGCCAAGATCCAGCCGCCAATGCAGTCAGTATAGAAAATCAAATCCCCGAACAGGGTCTTGCACCTGCACAATTCAATGCTGAACCAACACTAAATGTAGCAGAATTCGCCTGCCGAGTGAAACATCCGATCGCGCGTAAAGAAATGTCGTCTTGTGAGCAATCCCGCTAAAGTTCGATCACGACGCAACGCTATAGATTAGAGCCTGGCCCGGACGGCCAGCCCAATGGACAACCTGAATTTAAATGGACGTATAGACAATGTTGAACCTGAAATCACTTACGGTACGCCACAAGATCTGGGCAGGATTCGGTGCGATGGTCCTGGTACTGATCGCGATCAACCTGCTGACCAACCGCAGCCTGTCACAGATCGAGCAAAACGTCGGCCAGGTCATCGATGAAAACCAGCCGGTGATGCTGTCACTGCTGACACTGAAGGCACTGATCGACAACACCAACACTGCGCTTGGCTTCTACCTGATCAGTAAATCCAGCACCGACAAGACACGTTATATCGACAAACTCAAGGCCTTCGACCAGGCGCTGCACCGGCTCTACCAGTACCCTGTGATCACGAACAACCGTGAGTATCTCAAGATACTCGATGCGGTCAAAAGAGATTTCCACCAATACAAGGCCTACAGAAAAAAGATGCTGAAGTATGCCACGGACTTCACCGCCAACTATCCGAGTTTGAGTTACTCCGCACAGAACATGAATCCGATCAACCGCCAGATCCAGGCATTGATGAATACTATGGTACAAAGCGAAGGTGAGGAGGAGGCCTCCGCCAAGCGCAAAAAACTGCTGACCGACCTGACTGACCTGCGCCTGACCTGGGCAACGATGATCCAGACGGTCCGCGCCTACCTGGCTTACCGGGGCAAGGATGACATCACCAACATCAAGACCTATAAAGACGTCTACCAGAAACAACTGGCCGGGATAAAAGCCTATGGCGATGACCTGACCTTTGAGCAAAGCGACGCGCTCGAACGGCTGATCCCGCTGACACAAAAGTACTTCGACCACTTGAAGCGTTCGATCAAGATCCATGGCAGCAAGAAATGGCGTATGGACGCCTATGTGCTGGCACATGAAATCAGCCCCGTGGTCGACCGCATCAAGCACAACCTGAACAGGGTCGTCTCTTTGCAGAAAAAGCAGCTGACGGCTGAATCTACCGCCCTGCTGTCGGCGCTGCAATTGAAACAGACCTTTCTGAACAGCCTGGTGATCTTTTCGG
>JALUUZ010000572.1 GCA_027021095.1 Gammaproteobacteria bacterium | reverse complement strand
CAAGATCGATACCAACTATCACCTTCGTTTCCTTCAAGTTGTGTTGCTGTTTCTCATGACAATACCGCCCACCGCGAACGCTGCAGCGTGCCAGCGACGACAGGATCGATAGAAGCCGGAATGCAAGTACGTATACGCTGGTTCTGAAGCCGGTTACGGCATCTCGCCGACTTTGAACCGCTTGTAACCTTTAGGCAGGACAAACAGGCTGTTGTTGACCAGCCTGTTCTTGGCATAGTCCACCAGCAACTGCTGTTTACCCTGGCTGTTCCATTGCCTGACCACCAATCCATATTCAAGATGCTTTGAATGGTTCACGATATTGAACGCCGTAAAACAAGGATCCTGCAACGACTTGGGGGTCTTGTGCAGGTTGGCGGCATGCTGGCCCGCCAGCACACCCCTGAACTCCGCCAACGCTGCAACCGCCTTGTTCATCAGTCCGGGTACCACGATATAATTGTTACAGACTTTTTTTCCTGCCTCGAATTTCAACTTCAAGGTATGCTTATTGTCGATCTTCGGCAGATTCAGCTTGTCGTTCGTCGTGACCCGGATCTTTGGCCGGTCTTTCTTTGCCACCGTCGCATTCTGCCTGGTGACCACCAGGATCGTCCGGTTCTGCCGCGACACGTTATAGACGGTCTTATTTCGCCGGTCGAGCAAGGTAAAATCACCGTTGTCGATTCCATCGTCGCTGCGCAGATACAAGTCGGTCACGATATAACGCACTGGATAAGGCTTGATCCCCTTCTCCTGCTCCGAATACATCAGGATCTGCGCCGCAGACTTCCCTGCCTCAGCAACCCTGTCGTTGCCCGGTTTCTTCGCTGCAGACACCGTCATGCCGGTGGCCAGCAGTACAGCCAAACCGACTGCCCGGCCTGAAATCACATGCTTCATCATTTACCCCCTAAACGACAGATTTTATCTTAATCTTTTTCGGGGGGGCTGCACAAGCGTTCAAGCTCATTTCTGCCAAATCCGGCCTCCAGCCTCGCGGCTTGGTTGACCGGTGTGGGCAATGGCAATTTCCCATGTTTTTTTAATAACTTATAGAATTCCTGCTCGGGGTCGACCCCAGCCTCGCGGCATGCGTAGTGATACCAGCGTGTCCCCACCGCCACATGCCCGATCTCCTCGTGCAGAATCACCTGCAGGATCGCCACTGTCTGCAGGTCGTTCAACGATTTCAACCGCGTAATCATACGCGGTGTCACATCCAACCCCCGGGCCTCCAACAGCCGTGGCACGAGCGCCATGCGCGCAACCAGGCTGTCAGCCGTCTGCGCGGCCATCTGCCACAAACCATCGTGGGCGACAAAATCGCCATACTCGTGACCCAACTCCCGCAGACGGCCAGCCAGCATTTCAAAATGCCGGGCCTCATCGACAGCCACACGCAGCCAGTCGGTATAGAACGCCTGCGGCATACCGCGAAAACGGTAGACTGCGTCCAAGCCAAGGTTGACTGCGTTGAACTCGATATGTGCAAGTGCATGCACGAACGCGGCGCGCCCCTCAGTGGTACCAAGCCCACGCCGCGGCGTATCGGTAAAGCCGACCAGCACCGGCCGCGGCGGCTGGCCAGGCCGCAACACCGGATCGACCGGCCCGGCGTCCGCTGTATTCAACATCCCTGCCTCCCAGTCAGCAGCCAGCCGCCGGGTCGCCGTCAGCTTGTACTGGATCCGTGCCTCGCACAGGCATTGCCTGGCACGCCAGAACAGGTTCGACGCACTCATCGCAAGCGCCTCAAATAATCGTCGAGTTCCTTGTCGACAAACAACTGGTAATCCCACGACTCCCGGCTCAACCTGTGCCGCAGCGGGTGACGGCACAGGTAGACCCAGGCCGGACGCAGCCTGCCATCGGCCAGCCTGACCCGGACACGTAGCTTCCGGTATTCGTCCCCTTCGTAGCGGTCGAGCCTGGTGACGATCTCCCGATCCAGGCGGGTATAGAGCACACCACTGACCTGTCGCCCGGCATCCGGGACCAACCCGGGATAGTTCCGCCCGACAAAGCGGTAGGCCGCATAGCCATCCAAAACCGCCTCCACACCCTTCCGTGCGTATCCGGTCACCGCTTCGAACACCTCCGCGCAGCGCAGCGTTCCATAGCAAAACAGGTCCATTCCGGCTCAGGCCCCGGCATCGCTGGAGAGCAGGTAATCCTTCACTGCATGCAGAAATGATTCGCCATAGCGCTCCAGTTTTTTCTCGCCGACACCATGCAGTGCCAGCATCTGCTCCCTGTTGACAGGCTGTCGCACCGCCATCTGCAACAACACCGTATCATGAAACACACGATAGGCTGGTAGATTCTGCTGCTGCGCCAGCTCCAGGCGTAACTTTTTCAACACCTTGAACAAGGCCGACTGTGTCGCAGACAGCTTGTCGGGAGCCTTTGGTTTGGTTTTGCCGGCCACCGTTTTGCGTCCACGTTCCAGCCTGCGTAACACCAGCTTTTCCTGGTTGCGCAACAAGGGCCTGGCCTTGTCGGTCAGGCGCAGGACGTTATAACTTTCCATATCGACTTGCACATAACCGCGCACGATCAACTGCCGGAACACGGCCCGCCACTCTGCCACGTCCAGCTCCTGCCCGACACCAAATGTGCTCAACATGTCATGCCCGTTATTGATGATACGCTGGTCTCGCTTGCCACGCAGAATATCGATCAAGTAGTTGACGCCGAACCGCTGACCGCAACGGTAGACACACGACAGTGCTTTCTGCGCCGCCACCGTCGCATCCCAGGTCTGCGGCGGGCTGACACAATTGTCACAGCGTCCGCAAGGCGCTGAAAAGGATTCGGAAAAATAAGCCAGTAGCGCCTGACGCCGGCAGGTGTTCGACTCGCACAAACCAATCATTGCGTCGAGTTTCTGGCCGGCGATCCGTTTGTACCTGTCATTCCCTTCGCCGCTGCGTATCATCTGCCCGAGGGTGATGACATCCTGCAGTCCATAGCCCAGCCATGCATTGGCCGGCTCACCATCACGTCCTGCGCGGCCGGTTTCCTGGTAGTAGGCCTCGATACTCTTGGGCAGGTTCAGGTGTGCGACAAAACGTACATCCGGCTTGTCGATACCCATTCCGAAAGCGATCGTTGCGACGATGATCACCCCGTCTTCACGCAGGAACCGCTGCTGGTGCAACTGGCGCTGCTGCGTGCTCAGGCCTGCGTGGTAGGGCAAGGCCACCCTGCCCTTTGTCGCAAGCCATTGCGCGATCGCCTCGACTTTCTTACGCGACAGGCAATACACGATCCCTGCATCCTGTGCATGCTCGCTGCGGATGAACTCCCAGAGTTGCTGCCGCAGCTGCTGCCCGGTATTGATGCTGTAATGGATATTCGGCCGGTTGAAACTGTTGACATAGACGCTGGCCTGCTGCAACTGCAGCTGCTCGATGATCTCGCGGCGTGTCGCCAGGTCTGCGGTCGCGGTCAAGGCGACCCGCGGCACGCCGGGAAAACGCTGCGGCAGGATACCAAGCTGCTGATACTCAGGGCGGAAATCATGCCCCCATTGCGAAACACAGTGCGCTTCATCGATCGCAAACAGTGCGATCGCGGCTTTCTCCAGCAAGCGCAACATCCGCTCGGTCAGCAGTCTTTCCGGCGCGATATAGAGCAGGTCCAGGCGGCCGGACAGAAACGCCTGCTCGACCTCGCCGGACTCCGCGCCCGACTGGCTGGAATTCAAGTAGGCGGCATTGATACCAAGCTGTTGCAATGCCAGTACCTGGTCCTGCATCAAGGCAATCAACGGCGATACGATCACCCCTGTGCCCGGCCGCAGCATGGCTGGAATCTGGTAGCACAACGACTTGCCGCCGCCGGTCGGCATCAGCACCATTGCATCCCCACCCTGCAACAGGGTCTGGATCACCTCCGCCTGGTGCAGACGAAATTCACTGTATCCATACAATTTTTTTAATAACTGCCTGGCCTTTTGCACTGTTCAACCTGCCAATGGACGAAAAGCCTATTTTACCCGCAAATAACATCTCCGGCCATCTGGACTAACGTCATGGATCGCGTAAAATAGGATGGGTACCATTACCGACAATCAGAGGTTTATCGTGAAACAGACACTGATAGATATGATGCTCGACATGATGCCCTATATGTTTCCGCTGTTCTGGGCCGGGGTCGCTGTCGCCGCGCTCGGCGTCGCACTCGCCATCGCTGGCGCCCTCTTCAAAGCCAACACCTCGAGGATTGCACTGTTGTTCGCGCGTACGACCTTTGCGGTGTCATTGTTCTTCTTGGCGGCGCAACTGGTCGGTTTTCTGCTGAGCATGCCGCCAAAACTCAATTTCGGCGACAAAACCCAAATGGAATTCATCCTGGTGCATTTCTGGCAGGTAGGTCTTGGTTTTCTCGTTGCAGCGCTGGTAATCAAACTGCTCAACTTCAGAAAGACAGCACCGGCCGGCTGAGCGGCATTCTCTACCATGGTCCGCGATTGAACGATGCAGGGACGGGGACCGGCTTGCTTTCACGACAAGATGATGTGCAATGTGCTTCGCGTCTGATTCGAATCGACAGAGTGATCGCAACAACCCGTCTGAACAAGGCCATGCCCAGACTCCAAGAGGCCTTAACGGTCAGGGCATAGACCATCGCAGTGTAAAGGAGTGCGAAATCCGGGTTAAAACCGTTCCTGCGTGATCACGGATGCAAGCACGCAGGAAACAGTGTGCGGTGCCAGGTCTTATTTTACCCGTGTAAAATTACCGCTGGCGCAGACGTTCTTGTCAGTACAACCATCCAGGTGCCAAGTATTGGCGTCGGTCATTTTCAGCTTGGTATTGTAAGTGTCACCAGTCTGAGGATGAGCGATTTTACCGATATAGTGATCACCTTTCAGCGTCAGCTTCGAGCGGATCATCTCCAGACCCACATTTTTCGGTCCTGACACGACCTTGGCACAGATTTCTGTTTTCGGGCACTTCTTTACAACCACGGTAAAACCTTCCCATTTCCATTTACCAATCATGTCCGTCAGTTTTTTTTCTGCTGCAGACGCAGTGGTAGCCAATCCAACTGCCAACAATGCCGCGGTAATGATTATTTTTTTCATAGATGCTCCTCTCCTACAGATTTTTCAATTGATGATTTATCCAACGGTTCAGACTCCTAACCCAGTCATAATAACCGTAACTAAATTAGGAGATTAGAACATTATAATACATGGTATGATTAGTCAATTACCTTTGGCACACAAAGCCGGCCAATTTTTCGTTTT
>JALUUZ010000571.1 GCA_027021095.1 Gammaproteobacteria bacterium | reverse complement strand
GACCCGCTGCAAAAGCCTTTTTCGCAGCCAAAATCCTACCTGGCCGAAAAATCACCTAAACCAGCCACAAAACCTGTTCCACTGCGGCAGTTTGCGACCAACTCACGAACCAGCACCCTGCCCACTACACTTAAGCGCAGCGTTACCACCGCGCCCATGATGGCGATGGCACCGGCACCTGGTGGGAAACCAAATCCAGGCAACAGACGCCAGGTCACTAAGACAGAAAGCACCCACCGCAGCCCGAACTCGCAGATGCTGTCCGAATCTGTCACCGACCTGCCGCAAACCGGCTTTACCGCGACCAGGGTGAACCCGCCACCGCCCAGCGTGACCAAAGGTCGCAGGCAGGTGACATCCAGTACCGTGCCGCGTCCCCGCAACACCATGGTACAGAGCACTAAAAAACCCAGGTACAAAGGAAATTTCCGGCATGTGCCTGCCCCGGTCACGGCACCCGCCCGCACCCCGCTCATTGTCGCGAGGCGGCCAGCAACCAGGTATTACCCATCACCACGCAGTACGCAACCGCGTAAACCCTACCGCTCTGTACGCAGCCGTCGCTATACCAGCTATCCCGGTCAGCGCTACTCCCGGCGCCCCGCATCACGCCGGAGCGCAAAAAAACGCTACAGGCTGTACCTGCAGCTGGGCGCCTTCTACAATTTTGAAAACGCGCACAGGCTGTACAACCGGCTGGCAGCGCTGCGTGTCGGCACGCTGAATATTCATCGTGCCCGTAAATACAACCGTACCTTGTACCGGGTGCGCATAGGGCCGCTGCCAAACGTGGCGTTACTCGATCGTATTTCGATGCAACTGAGCCGTAAGGGTATCCGCGGTTCCAAAGTGGTCATTGACTGACCCCGGCACAGGAGACGACTGCTTTGTCTAGCCCGCATTTCTCACCACCGTTCGTCGCGAGACGGTGCAAGGGTGCACCATGGGTGGCTTTCGCGACCGAGGAGCGCGCAGGCATAGTCGACACTAAGTCGAGCACTCTGACCGAGCGAAAGCCAGCCAGGGCGTGCCATGGCGCCATCGCAGTAGAAGGATGGTGAGCAATGCAGGCTAGCCAGGCTGATCCGCTCGTCTATCTGAACGCGGAATTCAAACCCTTGAGCCAGGCCTGTATTTCGGTCATGGACCGCGGCTTCCTGCTGGGCGATGCCGTCTACGAGGTCATCCCGGTCTTTGCCGGCATCCCGTTCCGGCTCGAACACCACCTGCAACGGCTCGATCGCAGTCTGCATGCCATCCAGATCGAAAACCCCTTGCCGGACAAGCAGTGGGGCGAAATCATCGAACGCCTGCTGGAACAATACCCACACCAGGACCAGTCTGTCTATCTGCAGGTCACACGTGGCGTCGCTCCAGCACGTGATCATGTCTTTCCACGGCAGGCCGTACCCACTGTGTTCGTGATGACCAAGCCGGTTGACCCATCGACTCTGCCTGACCCCCACCAGGGTATAGTGGCAGTCACCCTGGACGATATACGCTGGGACTACTGCAACATCAAGGCTACGACACTGCTCGCGAATGTGCTTGCCCGCCAACAGGCCGCTGAACAGAATGCGGCAGAGGCCATCTTTATACGTGACGGTCATGCGATCGAAGGGGCGGCCAGTAACCTGTTCGTGGTGCACGACAAGCTGCTGATCACACCACCCAAAAGCAACAAGCTGCTGCCTGGCATCACGCGCGACCTGGTGCTGGAATTGTGTGACGCCAATTCCATCGCTTATGCCGAAACAGAAATCAGCCTCGAAACGCTCGAGCAGGCAGATGAAATCTGGCTGACCAGCTCGGTACGCGAAATCGTCCCGGTTATCGAATTGAACGGCAAACCGGTCTCCGACGCAAAACCCGGGCCTCTCTGGCTTGAAATCCGGGCACTCTATGACCAATATAAACAAAAACTACGTGAACAGGCCGGGGGACGATGAAAGACTTAAGCCAACAACAACTGCAGTTTCCATGCGAATTTCTGCTCAAGGCCATGGGCGCTGCCGACAGCCTGCAGCAACAGACCGTCTTTGCGATCGCGAAAAAACATATCCCGGAGCTGCAGCGGCAGCATCTCTACCAGACCAGCAGCAAGGAAGGAAACTATGTCTCGATCACCGTCTCGTTTACTGCACAAAGCCAGGACCAGCTGAAAGCAATCTACCAGGAGCTGCTGGCCTGCGAACAGGTCATCACAGTGCTCTGACGGCCAACTCGCCTTTCTCGTCACCGTGTGACTCGCTTCGACAGGCTCGTGATGGTAACAAAACCAGCCGACACGGTATTTGTAACTATGGACAAAACAACGATTCTGACCCGCCAGCTCGGGCTTCAGCCTTATGAAACCGTCTGGGAGAAAATGAAACAGTTTACACTGCAGCGTCAGCCGTCGACTGCCGATGAACTGTGGCTGCTGCAGCACCCACCGGTCTATACCCTGGGATTGAACGCTAAGGCGGAACATCTGCTCGATCCCGGCGGGATCCCGGTCATACACTCCGACCGCGGTGGCGAAGTCAGCTACCATGGGCCAGGACAGCTCGTTGCCTACCTGCTGCTGGATACCCGCCGGCGCAATCTGGGTATAAAAGATCTTGTTCACTGCCTGGAGCAATCTGTCATAGAATTACTGCAGCATTATACAATCGATGCACACCGGCAGACCGGAGCGCCTGGCGTCTATGTAAACCATAAAAAAATTGCGGCATTGGGCCTGCGCTTCAAGCAAAAAGGCTGCTATCATGGGCTGAGCCTGAATGTCGACATGGACCTGGAGCCTTTTTCCAGGATCAATACCTGTGGCTATCCAGGGCTGGAATCCACGCAGATTGCAGAGTGGTACCAGCCGGTAAACCTGCAGCAAGTCAGCGATGCACTGCAGCGCTGCCTGCTGACCCGACTGAACACGATTGGACACAATGAATAAACCTAAATCATCGATCAACAGGCCTGGAGCAGGCGAAAAACAACGCGGCGCGGACAAGGTCGCACGCATTCCGGTCAAAGTCACGCCGACCGTACAACCGCTGCGTAAACCCAGGTGGATCCGCGCCAAGTCTCCCGGACACCCTGAAGCCATACGCTTGCGTAAAATTCTGCGGGAACACAATCTGCACACCGTGTGCGAGGAAGCTTCCTGCCCCAATCTCGGAGAGTGCTTCGCCAAGGGCACCGCCACCTTTATGATCATGGGTGATCTCTGCACACGCCGCTGCCCTTTCTGCGATGTCGCACACGGCAAACCACTACCACTGGATCCCCAGGAGCCTGTCAATCTCGCTGCAACGGTCAAGTTGATGAAACTGCGCTATGTCGTCATCACTTCGGTCGACCGTGATGATCTGCGTGACGGCGGTGCGGCGCATTTCGCCGCCTGCCTCGATGCCGTACGCCAGCAGAACCCAGGCATCAAAATCGAGATCCTGGTGCCGGATTTCCGCGGGCGAAGCGACAAAGCGCTTGACATCCTGGCACAGACCCCTCCAGACGTCTTCAACCACAACCTGGAAACCGTGCCACGGCTGTATCGTGAGGCCCGCCCAGGCTCCGACTACCAGACATCGTTGCAACTGATCAAGGAATTCAAACGGCGCTCACCAGACGTCCCGACCAAGTCCGGATTGATGCTCGGACTTGGAGAAACCCTTACCGAGGTCCTCCAGGTCATGCAGGACTTGCGTACCCACCAATGTGAGATGCTGACCCTGGGCCAGTACCTGCAGCCCAGCCTGGATCACCTGCCACTGAAACGCTTTGTTACTCCTGAAGAATTCAAGCAACTTGAAGAAGCAGGTTACCGCATGGGATTCAAACAGGTTGCGAGCGGGCCAATGGTCAGATCCTCCTACCACGCCGACCTGCAGGCAGACGGAATCATTTGAGCAGGCTTTCCCGTCATCACACGCTGATCGACACATTCACCCGCACAGGCTCATTCCGGCAGCAAGATCCTGGCCGAGTCCTCGGCCAGGCGCTGCAGGTTTTCTCTGGGCACGCCCGCCTTGGCCATTACGTGCATTCCCATGATCATCGCGACCACCTGGTCAGCAACACTCCTGCACGCCGTATGCGCAGGCAACTCGCCCGTGTCCACTGCGGATTCCAGGCGCTGTGCAATGGCCTCAGCCAATTCCACTATGGACTGATCAAGCAGTCGCCTGGTGTTCTGGTCATGCTGCTGATTTTCCATCAGCGACAACACCACCAAGCATCCTCCCGGATAGTCACAATCGAAATTAAGATTGATCACTTCAGCCAACATGTCCTTGACCATCTGCCGGCTGGTTTCAGCGGTTTGCAGAATCACCTGGAATCGTACCAAGACCTGCTCACAATAATAACCTAAGACCGCACGAAAAAGTTTGCGTTTGTTGCCAAAGCTGTTATAGATGCTGGTCCGTTTCAGGCCCATGGCCTGCTCCAATGCCTGGATCGACGTTGCCTCATACCCCAACTCCCAAAAAAGCAGCATAGCGGCATTAAGTGCTTCATCGGTTTGAAAATTTCTGGTTCGTGGCATAAGGATCGGCGGTGCTGTTTCCGGGTTGTCAGTTCAGGACTGCCTGCGTATCGCGATCATAACGATAAAGGAAGCCATCATACGTTCATTCCTGAATCAGTCAGAAAGTCCCTGAGTCACTAAGACCGTATTTAGAGTATATACCAGGCAATGATCACAGGTCTTGACCTGGGGGCGGGAATACTCTATATTGTACTGATCAGTACAATATTTGCCTTATGGCTTCAGGTCATAGCAGCACCTGTTACGCTGTTACAGATCTACAGTGACTTTTGGCCATCGGCTGTTTACTGATAACCCTACGCTGGCCCGTTTCTCACCACTGTTCATCGCAGTAGAAGGGGGCTAGCAACGCGGGCCAACACGTTTGAAAACCACTGTGAGGATCTACGTATGACAAACTATCACTTGTTCAATGTAGGTAAGCTTTCTCAACTCGACCAACAACGGTTTGCGCCGGATGGATTACCTATACAGATCGATGGCAAGATATTTCTAAAGGATAAACTCAATCTCAGCTCTGTTGAAATCTCGTTAAACAAAATCGCTTCAGACACCGGGATGGACTTCTACCATCGCCACCATGATCATGAAGAAGTCTACCTGTTCCTGGCCGGTGAGGGACAAATGGAGATAGACGGTCAACTGATCGATGTCGAAGAAGGAAGCGCAGTGTGTATCAAGCCGGAAGCCAAACGCAGCTGGTGGAATACCGGCAAAGCTGACCTCTATTATATA
>JALUUZ010000570.1 GCA_027021095.1 Gammaproteobacteria bacterium | reverse complement strand
GCCAAGGCCGCAGAGCTGGTGGACGAGGCCATCCATGAAACGCTGACGTACTACCATTACCCACAAACTCACTGGGTACGGATCAGGACGAACAATCCGCTGGAACGGATTATGCGCGAGATCCGGCGACGCACACGGGTAGTCGGTGCCTTCCCGGATGGCAACTCGGCACTCATGCTGGTCGCGGCCAGACTCCGGCACATCGCGGGCACCAAATGGGGCACCCGTCGTTATCTTTCGATGGAAGCACTGGAGAAACAGTCATTGGAGCAACAACATTCTGCTTAACTGATGGAACACCGCTGACCAAAAGTGCGAAAAAATATTGACACTACCCCATATATGCGTTGTACGCACCAACACCCCAATAGACCACGCGGTAAAACCGTGCCGAAAACACAGAAAAGGAAAATAGCGTTGTAACCTGCTGCCTGGGCAGTATAAAATGTAGCCTGCATGCACCGGTCCTGGCGCTATGCCGGTGTGCGGCTTAGTTCCCTACCGATTATAAGGTTTCTGGGCAGAGCGTTGCCATGCCCGGACAGAGGGAGCCGGTTCGGCTGAAAAAAGCGGGTTGGGGCTGGGCGCAGGGCCTGTTTTGTAATACTATAGCGCCTGCATATATATAAGATAGAAGACAAAGGCAGGTTCATCACTGGTGTCGATCGTGCCGGGAGACAATTGCGCAACAAGAGGTAAGTATGAAAAAAATAATAACGGCGATCAGTCTGTTGTTTTTGCTGGGGGCTTGCAACGAACTGCCGGTCAAGATACGGGCAAGCATCGTTGCAGACAAAACTGTCAACCCGAATGTGGCGCGCCGCGCCTCACCGGTCGAGCTGCGAATCTACCACCTGCGTAACGCGCAGCGCTTCAACAAGGCGGGTTATTTCAGCCTGCTGAATTACGACACGAAAGTTCTCGGCTCGGACCTGCTGCGCAAGGAGGCGATGATCGTGCGTCCCGGGCAGAAGATCCCGTATAAGACCGACGCACACAAACAAACCAAGTACCTGGCCGTGTTCGCCGCGTTCCGTGTCCACTCGCGGCCCTACTGGAAAGCAATCAAAAGAACCTCGGCGTTCAAGATGGAATACACCACGATCGTGCTCAGCAGAAACCAGGTGCTGTTCCAGGATCCCTGAGGAGTGAGGCATGGAGCAGCAAGCAGCAGACAGCCTGGCGGATGAAGGCCACTACAGCGCGGTACTTCGCCACGCGGCAACGCTGGTCAAGATCCTGGGCGACCTCAATTCAGACGGTTTCTACAGCTCAGACACCGTTGCACTGAGCGAATTTATCATCTCGGAAATGTCGCTGTACAACACCCGCCTGGTCACCGAAGGCGTAGACAAGGAAATCATTCACAAGGCAAGTTACCTGTTGAGCAGCGCGTTCGATGACGTGTTTACCCGTAAAGACCTCTATGACGATTCGACCAGGCAGGGTTTTCTGCTGAACACCCACAATGAGCCGGGTGCATTGAGCCGGTTCTGGGAGATCGCCGACGAGCTGTCGAAAGGCCTGGACGGCGCGACCGTGGACATCGCGATTCTCGCGATGTCACTGATCGAGATAGGCTACCAGGGCAAATACGAAAACCATCCCGACCGGTTCACCATTATCCGGGTGCAGAGCGAGGCACTGGCGCTGGCCGTCGAGGAATACCTGGCCGCGCATCAGCCGGCCACCGCCCCGGTTGTTGCTGCGAAGGCGGCGAAAACAGCCCCGGTCTGGCCGGTGCTGTCGTTGCTGCTGCTGGTGTCGATCGGCTTGTTCTACGCGATGGAGCTGTGGACCGGTACCAAGTATAAGAATCTCGAAACGATTACCGCGCAGCTGGAAAAACACCATAACGATAATAACTGATGTGTGAAGGGAGTGCGCCATGCCAAGGAAACACAATCTATTCAGCCTGATTGGCGTCCTGTCGCTGATTGCCTCCTTGTGGCTGCTGCAGTTGAAGTTCGACCTGACCACGGGCCGGTTCAGCCCGGTGGCCGTGGCCGCCGCGGTCAGCGTGTTGATCTTCCTGCTGTACCTGGTCAAACCGGTACGCCAGGAGCTGGCGATCCGCGCCATGTACCGGCGGATCCTTCACCGCGTCAAGTCCCACCGCGGCAAAAACCCGGACGAGGATGAAAACTCCGGGCGCAACCGCTTTATCAGCGCGTTTGAAACACTGAAGGCCGAAGGCAGGGATCTGCGTGACTACCCGGTGCTGGTGGTCATCGGAGACGGGCCGGACGAGGTCCAGGCCCTTGTCGCCAGCGCAAACCTGACGCCGGTCCAGGGCGAGACCCCGCTCGAGCCGATCAACAGCCGGATCGACGGGCACAGTTTCCGCTGGTGGATCGCGCGCGAAGCGATCCTGATCGACCTGTCGCCAAGCCTGGGCACACCGGATTCCGATTTGCCAGCCGACTGGGCCGGCATCACCCCGTTGCTGCGCCAGCTGGACGACAAGCCGGTCGACGGCGTGCTGGTCGTCATGCCTGCCGACAGGATCGGCAGCGATGAGGAGCACAAGGCGAAACAGGCCGCGCTCAGGCTGCGCACCCGGCTCAATGCCATCGCCAAGCCGCTGACCCGGCAGGCCCCGGTCTACCTGTTTATCAACCAGGCCGAAACGATCGAGGGCTTTACCGAATACGTCAAGTACTGCGCCGGCCCCTCGTCGACCGACGCGATCGGGTTCACCGATGCCGGCAGCCGTTATGCCGACAGCTATAACCAGATGCTGTCACAGCTGTACCGCAGACTGCCTGCCTGTTTCGCCGCGGTGCCGACCAAGAAAGAAAAACTGCGTTTGAATGGCTTCCCGCACCTGTTGTCGACACTGTTCAACCCGCTGTACGAACTGAGCAGTGCGATCGTCAACGACAAGACCTCGCTGAGGTTTTCCGGGCTTTATTTCACCTCCGCGCAGGACGAACACCCGTATGCAGAAGCGGCGCTGAAACAGGTGATCCGTGCACAACGAAAGCGTCTCGTGCCGGTGGAAAGCCAGCAGGCCAGGGCGCTGAAAGTCGGCGTGCTGACGGTGGGGCTGCTGGCGTTTGCCGCCTGGGCCTTTGTGCTGTTCGACACCTACCGCGCCAACAAGGCGCTGTTTGCGAAAAAGGCCGCCGAGCTGGCGAAGTTTTCAAAGATCAGGCGGCCAAGCCCGTACAATTTCAACCAGGTGCTGACCTACCTGGCCGGGGTGCGGGCACTGAAATACGTCGCGATGCCGAAATCGAAAACCGGGCTGCCGCGTATCGAAATGCCGCTCGCCGGGCGTATACGCCGGCACCTGGCAGGCTACTACCACCAGGAAGTCAACCGGCTGCTGCCGGCCGCACTGGCACATTTTTTCGAGCGCTATATCACCACCAACGAAATCCGCGGGATCGCCGCGTTCAAGGCCCTGTCCGCCTACATGGCGCTCAAGCGTTTCAAACACCGCGACCGCCGCAAGGTACTCAAATACCTGCTCAGCCATACCCGGCTGCGCAAAGACTCCCCGGCATACCGGGCGCTGATCAGGCACTACCGCGTGCTCGACCCAGCACAGGTCAGGAAACAGGTCAAGCTGAACTACATCATCGTCAACGAACTGCAAAGCAAAGTCGATGACAAGCTGCTGCTCAAGCTGCTGGACCGGGCGATAGTCAAAAAACTGTCCGGCATGAAACAGCCACCGGTCCGCTTCAGCAGCCTGTTCGAACAACCCGTCCGGCCCTATCTCGAAAACATCAACGCGCCGGAAGTCCCGTACCTGTATACCGCGGCAGGCTACGCCAAGTACATTACCGCGATCGACATCGCGCTGCAGCAGCTGCGCCGCGCGTCGTGGGTGCTGCAGAAGGGCGGGCTGCCGGAAAAGCGCCTGTATACACTGAAAAAACAACTGCTGTCCGGCTATATCACCAAGTACGTGGCCTTCTGGCGCGCGGCGGTCGACGGCCTGCGGATCAAGCCGCTGCGCAACCGCGAGCATGCGATGGTGTTTTTGAACACGGTGCGCCGCTACCCCGATTTCTTTGGCATCTTCAGCGATTTCGCGCTCAAGCACCTGAGCGTGATCACGCTCAAGACCCATTCCAGCGCGCTGATCGAGCAGCTCCGCCGCCTCAAGGCCAGGTCCCGGCTCGTCGACAGGAGTACCCGGCTGTATAGCGCGTTGAAAGAAAACGACAAGGCCGGCCTGGTGCACCAGATCAATGAACTCAAAGCCGCTGGCGAGGACGACACCGGTGGCAGCAGCCCCTTTTTCACCCACCTGGCACAGCAGTTGAACCGTGCGCTGTTCGATGACGAACGCAGCATCATGGCCAGCGCCTACCAGGACAAGGTGCTGTCCCTGTGCCGCACCGTGGCCGCGCGCTACCCGTTCAGAGAAAAAGCCAAAAAGACCTCGCGGCTGGGCCAGTTCCACACGCTGTTCGCCAGCAACGGCCGGATCGAGAAATTTTTCTCGGACTACCTGCAGAAATATTTCACCAGCGACATGAAACTCAACGAAGAAGGCAAGGGGCTGGGCATCAACCCCAAGGTCGTCAGCCTGCTGCAGACAGCGCGTAAAATCAGGAAAAACCTCTTTTACAAAAACCGGCTGCGGGTGCGCTACAAGCTCAAGCCCAAGCTGCTCGACAGCCGCGCCAACCAGATCCTGGTCGAGGTCGGGCGCAAGAAATTCAACTACCGGCACGGCGCGCAGCTGATCGAGAACGTCTCCTGGCCGCCGTCCGGCAAAAAGAAACGCATCCGCTTCGCGTTCTACCTGCCGGGCCAGGGCGTGGTCGAAGGCAGGGTCCGCTCGACGGACTGGACCTTCTTCCGCATGATCGATCGCGCAGTGAAAAAGCGCGCCAGCGTGGTCTTCAAGTCGGGTTCTTACCAGGCCGAATATTCTGCCTACATCGTAGACAGGCGCAAATACCGGCATTTCAAACAGCTGGCACGCTCGTTCCGCTGCCCGGCGTTGTTTACAAAGCCGCTCAAAAAAGCCAAAAAAACAAAAAAAACTGGTAAGTAACTTGATAAACGACTTATTTTACTGTGATCAGTAAAATTTATGCGGAACGTCAAACCACCCCGCCCAACAGCAAGGTAGGGTGCGTTGTACGCACCAACCCCAAGACAAATCAAATCGTGTCACATGGCCATCCTTTGACACACGATGCTTTCGTGCCACGTTTTTGTCGAAGCTGGCCCGCATTTCTCACCACCGTTCGTCGCGAGACGGTGCAAGGGTGCGGCCTGGGTGGCTTTCGCGACCGAGGAGCGCGCAGGCAAGTAGGGTGCGTTGTACGCACCGCCGCCACGA
>JALUUZ010000569.1 GCA_027021095.1 Gammaproteobacteria bacterium | reverse complement strand
GCCGTCAGCCAGGCGCTTGACCCGTTTGGACGCCGGGTAGCTGGCGTACAGGTACATGTCTTCTGCCTCGAGGCTGATCACGGGCCGGTGCCGGCGCGGTATCGGCACCACCACGCGAATAAAAAACCCGGACTCGCCCTCGGACTCGCGCGACACGTAACGCCCGTGTTTTTTCAGCGCCTGCAGAACATGCTCGGACGGGGGCTTTGGCTTTTTGTTTTCCTGCGCCGCACTGAACGCAACGATCGAGCTGCCGCGCCTGACAGTCATTTCGCTTGCGAACACATCCTCGCGCAATTCGGCCAGGCGCAGTGACAACATCAATGACCCGAGATTACTGAGATCCCGTGCCACCTTCTCGGTACGTTCGACGAGTCCGGCCTGCATCAGGTCCAGCGCGATATTACTCAGGTTCTTTGCCATGCTGCCGGCATCACGGATCAACGTGGTCGATGGTTTATCGATATCCCGGTTGATCAGCTGCAAGGAAAAATAAAAGACCAGCGTGACCGGTATCACCGACAGCAGCACGAACATAAAAAACATCCGGATGGTCAGTTTCGAACCCGGCACACGGCGCCGGTAACGCCGGATCAACCTGAACAGGTTGATCCCGATCAACACGATCAGCATCACCAGCACCACGACATTGACCAGCAGCATACGCTCGAACAGGCTGACCGTCTCCTCGACGCTGGTTGAGACTTTACTCAGGTTGACCGCGCTGGCATTCAACAAGTAGAGGGAAACGGAAACCACGACAAACAGCAGCAGCACCGGGAAAATACCGGTCACGAAGCGCTTCTTGCTCATAACTCCCATTGGTACCACTCACTCTTCAAACGCCATTCCGATGACAGGTAGGCCCACAGTCTCAATGACGACGGCAGGTCGCTGACCACCAGACGTGAACGCAGGCGCCCGTAGTACGATTGGCCGCGGTCGATCAGCTTGGTGTCGATCAATGGCAGGTGCCGCAAATGACTGATCGCGGAAATCGCCAGGCTTCGGGTTGGATAACTGGTATGCGCATTACTGTTCAGGTTGATGACGATGTACTTTTGTGTCAGCGCATGATATTGAATCCGAAAACGCTGGGTCAGGGTGGCAATGGTTTCATCCCACATCCACTTGCGCTGGCGGTTGATCTCGATCTGCAATGCAAAGGTAATCGGTACCCCGCTGTCGAGCGCGTCGCTGACGGTCTTACTCAAGCCGTAAAAAACACGCACATCCATCATATAGACTGCGCCGCTGACATGTGTCGATGCAGCACAAACCTCGAAATACTTCTGCTGCCTGGCATCACCAAGCGTCGGACACCGCCCCTGTGCCGTGCGAACAGCGGCAGCCCCCGCAGCCGACATCAACATGACCGCCACCAACACCGACAGATAATTTTTTACCGCAAAACGTCTCATCAGAATAATTGTATCAAATCCTGCGTT
The DNA here is from genome assembly GCA_027021095.1 of Gammaproteobacteria bacterium. GTDB lineage: Bacteria > Pseudomonadota > Gammaproteobacteria > SZUA-21 > SZUA-21 > SZUA-21. The sequence continues at coordinate 3,890 of JALUUZ010000569.1, read as the reverse complement.
GCAGACAGGCGTAATAGAACCCATCCACCTGCTCGTCTGCCTCGGCCTGCAAGCCGTAGGCGGATTGTACCCCGGGCAGGCACTGGCGCCCGTGGGATGTTGCGATACCCCAGTCGACATCGGGTTCGATACTCTGTGCATCCGTATGACGGACCAGAAACTCCTCGATCTGGCAATCGTTTTCTTGCTTCAGCACCGAACAGGTCGTATACAACAACCGGCCACCGGGTTTCAACAAGGGCCAAAGCTGCTCGAGCAAGGCCTGCTGAGTGGCAGCCAGTTTAGCAATATCCGCCTGTCGGCGCAGAAACTTGATGTCCGGATGCCGGCGAATCACCCCGGTCGCTGAACAAGGTGCATCGAGCAGGATGCGGTCGAAGCTCGCCGCGTTAAACCTGGCTTGACTGTGCAGTGCATCCATCACCACAAACTCAAGCCTGCAGCCCAGGTCCATCAAGCCCAGGCGGCGCAGATTCTGCTGCAGGGTCTTCATCCTCGCCGCACTGTGGTCGATCATCACCAACCGCTCGAGTTGCGGGCACAACTCAAGCAGATGTGCGCTTTTCCCGCCTGGTGCCGCACACGCATCGAGCACCTGCATCGACGCATGTACATCCAGCAGCGGTGCTGCACGCTGCGCCGCATTGTCCTGTATCGAGACCAGTCCCTCGCGGTAACCCGGCAGGCCCGCCGACTCGACCGGCCTGTCCAGCACCAAGCCGCCAGGCTGTGACACGACACGGCGATAACCGATGCCATGCTGCTGCAGCAGCCTGCCGTATTCATCGACCGACGCCCGCAGCAGGTTGACGCGCAGGCACATCGGTGCGCGTGCATTGTTCGCGGCAGTCATTGCCTCGGTACAGTCAGGCCAGTCCTGACTGATCGCCTGCAGCAACCATTCGGGGTGTGAGACACGCACCCAGGGCACCTGGTTCGCCTGGCGCTGCAAGGCATCCTTGTTGCGCAATGCACCGCGCAACACACCGTTGGCAAACCCGGCCGCCCAGGATCTGCCCGCCTGCCTGACCAGGTCTACCGTTGCCGACACCACGGCATGGGCCGGAATACGAGTGTAGAAAACCTGGTACAGGCCGGTCAGCAACTGCGCACGCAACTCCACGTCCTTAGGCTTGATTGGCTTGTCGACCAGCTGATCGAGTATCGACTGCAGGCGCTGCAACCAACGCATCACCCCGTAGACCAGCTCCTGCGCCAGGCTCTTTTCCCGCGGATCATCGATCGCCGCAAGCGCCGGCGCCAGCACGTCAGCCAGCGACTTGTGCCGGCCGAGCACCGCAGTGAGCACGGCCACGGCCTGTGTTCGTGCCGTCCTAGCCCGCATTTCTCGCTACCCTCGATTTTTCAACCTGCTGCACAAAACTGTAGACGGTCAGGTGCCGAAACGCTGATTGGCTATCGGATAAGCGTTGGTAAACGCCGCCGCATCTACCGCTTTGCGGCCCTGCATCTGCAGCCGTTCGATCTGCAATCCATGCCTGCCGGCAGCGACGATCAATCCCTTCTTGTCTGCCCGCACGATCGTTCCAGGCGCCACCGGGTAGTCATGCGCCACCGGACGGCTCTGCCAGATCCGGATCACCTTGTCCTGGTAACGCGTCCACGCAACCGGGACAGGATTGAATGCACGGACCTGCCTGTCAATCTGCTCGGCGCTGTCATGCCAGTCGATTTCCGCTTCTGCCTTGGTAATCTTATCCGCATAACAGGCCTGTGCCTCCTGCTGCGGTTCAGCCTTGAGTTCACCCTGTTCAAGCCGCTGCAAAGCCTGTAACAACAAGGTCGCGCCGAGTGCGGCAAGCCGGTCATGCAGGGTACCCGCGGTATCCGTGGCCTCGATACTGCAGGACGCCTGTGCCAGGATATCTCCGGTATCCAGCCCCTCGTCCATCTGCATGATAGTCACCCCTGTCTGCCTGTCGCCGGCGATCAACGCCCGCTGAATCGGAGCCGCGCCGCGCCAGCGCGGCAACAGTGACGCATGCACGTTGATACAACCCAGGCGCGGGATCGCCAGCACCTGCGACGGCAGGATCAGGCCATAGGCAATCACGACCATCACATCAGGCGCAAGTGCCTTCAGCCATGCCTGTGATTCCGGACTTTTCAGTGTTTCGGGCTGATACAGGTTCAGCTGTCGCTGCAGGGCAAATTCCTTGACCGCGCTGTAGCGCAGTTTACGGCCACGCCCCGCTTTACGGTCAGGCTGGGTCAGCACACCAGCGACGGAATGGGGGGAGTCGACCAGCGCAGCCAACGTACCGACCGAGAACGCCGGGGTACCGGCAAAAACTGTGACTAACGACAACGGACTTCCTTAACCGGCTAATTTCGCCTTTTTTTCAAGCTTTTTACGAATCCGGGACTGTTTCAGCTTCGACAGGTAATCGACGAACAGCTTGCCCTGCAAGTGGTCCAGCTCATGCTGGATACAGACTGCCAATATCCCTTCCGCCTCGAACTCCCTGCTGTTGCCATCCAGATCCAGCGTACGCACGCTGATCTGCTCGGCACGGCTGACAGCCTCATAGATTCCCGGTACCGACAGGCAGCCTTCTTCGGTATCGGTCTCACCGTGGCTGGACAGAATTTCCGGATTGATCAGCACTAATGGCTGGCTGTGATCTTCCGATATATCGATGACGACGATCTGCTTATGAACATTGACCTGTGTCGCGGCCAGACCGATACCGGGCGCAGCATACATGGTCTCGAACATATCCTTAACAAGTGTACGGATATCATCGTCGACACACTCGACAGGGCGTGCCTTGGTGCGCAGGCGGGGATCAGGGTAATGCAGAATGTCTAGTTTAGCCATGTTAGTCGTACGCTTAATAAATACAGTATCACTGCCGCTAATGCGGTATGGGTTGTGCTGTAGATTGTACAGCAGACGGATTCCCGGGTAACCATACTATATTAGTCAGGCACAATGGCCTATGGTTCCACGGTAAACAACCAGGGCTCGAGGCAAAAACACGGGAACCTGTCTCGCCCGCAAACCCGGTCGGCCTTGTCTACAGCCAGGGTGCACCGGTTTTGGCGGCACTTCTGTGCCTTATTATACAACTAATCGCCATCATCGTGCGGATAAGGGATGGATTATGTCAAAAATACGCGTCGTTTTTCTTGCTTTCCTGTTCATCTGGATGGGATCTCCAGCGATTCTGGCAGAAAAGGTCGAACTCAAGGCCAATCACCCGGAACGTTATGTAGTCAAAGCAGGCGATACCTTATGGGGAATTTCCGCCAAATTCCTCAAAGACCCTTGGCTCTGGCCCAGTGTCTGGTATGCCAATCCACAGGTTGCAAACCCGCACCTGATCTATCCTGGTGACGCGATCACCCTGGTCTATGTCGACGGCAAACCACAGCTGCGTATCGACCGCGGCAGGCCGCTGGTGAAAATCACCCCTAAAGGCCATGAGATCCCGCTCGACCGCCCGATTCCAACGATACCGCTGGATGCGATCCTGCCGTTCCTGGCCAAACACCGGATCGTCAGCAAAGCCGAGCTCGACAAGGCGCCCTACGTGGTCTACACCTCCAACGAGCGTGTAGCCGCGGCCGCGATGGATAAGATCTATGTGCGCGGCGTCAAAAACAAGGAACACAAGAATTTTATCGTCGTCCGCGGTGGCACGGTCTATAAAGATCCTGTGACCAAGGAACTGCTCGGCTACGAAGCACGCTATATCGGCAACAGTGATATGGCTGTCTTTGGCGACCCATCGACTCATTACCTGACCAAGACTACACGCGAAGTGCTGATCGGCGACAAGATATTCAAGGATGACCAGGACAACTTCAACAGCCATTTCGTCCCGCACGCACCCAAGTCGAAAATCGACGGCCAGATCATCGCG
>JALUUZ010000568.1 GCA_027021095.1 Gammaproteobacteria bacterium | reverse complement strand
ATGACCGTGATGAAATGGGCAGCGGACCGGCATGACATCAGCACCGATATCGTCGGTACGCGCAAGGACCTGCAGAAAATGCTGGCCGATGACACCAGCGCTGGACTCTGGCATGGGTGGCGTTACGAATATATCGGCAGGCATATCAGGCGTTTTTACGACGGCAACGCACAGCTGGTGAACCGTGACGGGAAGATCGAACTGGAACCGCTGCACGAACCCGGCCAGTAGCCCGCCTTTCTCACCACCGTTCGTCGCGAGACGGAGCAACGGGATGTGTGGTGAGAAATGCGGGTTAGGCTTCGTCAATAACTGGAAAACAAATACTCCTGGATACCGTTTTTGAGCAGCATCGATTTCTGCACCTTGTACTCCTCCATCAGCTTTACGAGTTCGGTCTGCGCATAACAGTGTCCGACCTTTCGGTCTGCACTCGGGTAACGCGCGCAAACGGTATCATGTCCGACCACTGAAAAATCGCCACCGTGCTCCGGGATCTCACGGCGGGTATAGAAATAGGCATGCAACAAGGTTTGTGACCCGCTGTAGAGACTCAAGAACCTGGACAGGAAACGGAGTACAGCAGGTTCCAGGTAGTTCAAGCCGTCCCAGCATAACACCAGGTCGAAGCTGAACCCTTCAGGAAGACGTAGATAGTCTTTTGCCAGGCGCCGCAGGCGGCGGAAGAAAACCTCTTCTTTCTCTCCAACCTTAGGCGACAGGCGCACCAGGAAATCAAATGCGTCGACGACGCAGATACGCGCATCGAAACGTGAAAAGTACTGGATGGTCTCGCCGTTGGCCTTGCCAAAATCGAGCACTGAAAAAGCACGCCTGCCTTTGATCAGTTCTGACACGTGCGCCAGCACCGGGCTGCTGAACTCTTCCACCTCGGCAACATCCCGGTGACGTGCAACGGTCGTTTTAAAAATCATACCGCACCCTGAAAACAATTCACCTCACAGGATAGCGGCGATACAACACAAAACTTTACCGCCTAGCCCGCATTTCTCACCACCGTTCGTAGCGAGACGACGCAAGGGTGCGACATGGGTGGCTTTCGCGACCGAGGACGAAAAACCAGGATCAAAGAGACAAAAGGGACTGGCAGATGAAAAAATTCACCGCGAGACTCAGAACAACCCCACGCTTGGCGTGGGGTTTGAAAACCTGCCGGAGGAATGCTACTTTACTATCGCAATTCAGGTCTTGATTACATTTTTGGCAAGCAGACCTTTATCTCCTTTTTCCATGTCAAATGTCACAGTCTGCCCTTGTGTCAGGGTTTTAAATCCGGAGCCCTGTATTGCGCTGTGGTGAACAAAAACATCGTCACCACCTTCTTGAGGCTGAATAAACCCAAATCCCTTGTCCTGGTTGAACCATTTAACTGTGCCTGTAGCCATAAATAACACCTCACAAACTTAACACAACGATCTCCTGCAGCAGCAAGTCACAGAGGCGACCCTGTTTCCATAGACTGCATAACCATTGAGTATAGACTCGATAAACGGGATTCGCGACATGGAAATAAAATACACGTAAGCGGTTTATAATATTAGAACATAACGACTAATTGAAAATATACCTTTGGCCCGCGGGTGCAGGCCGTATCATTGGCGCATCGCAGCAGAAACGGGAAAAAGACCGGGCTGGTTCAGAATTTCGCAGCAGTTCCGCTAACGTTATTATAGATAAGCGTTGGAACCGCTCAGAAAATGGAAAAAACCAGATTCAAACCCAGGCTGCTGGTGCTGTCGTTACTTCTGCTGACCGCGTTTACCGGCGAGTCAGCGACGCGCACCGATCTGCGCGTACTGATCGATGTATCAGGCAGCATGAAAACCAACGACCCGCATAATCTGCGGGCACCTTCCCTGCGCCTGCTGATCGGTTTGATGCCTGTACAGGTCCATGCCGCGGTCTGGAACTTCGCCGCCAAGGTAAGACAGCAGAACCCGCTTGGACGGGCAACGAAAAAGTGGAAACGACGGGCAATACGTGCTTCGTACAAGATCCATTCACGCGGACAACGGACCAATATCGAGGCGGCGCTCGACCAGGCAACCCGGGACTGGAACGACCAGCATCCTGGCCATAACAGGCACCTGATCCTGCTGACAGACGGCATGGTCGATATTTCGCAAGACGACGAAAAAAACCGTGCTTCCCGAGAACGGATCCTGCAGACTCTGCTGCCGCGCATAAAAAAAACCGGGGCAAGGATTCATACCATCGCGTTGTCGGATCAAGCCGACTTTGCGCTGTTGAAAACCTTGTCAGTGGAGACAGGCGGCAGGCACCTGCGTATTCGTGACGCGGCTTCACTGCACCGTGTTTTTCTGAAGCTGTTTGAAGCGTCGACCCCGGTGGACAAGCTTCCGATTTCGGGTAACCAGTTTAAAGTGGACCGCACAGTCACAGACATGACGATCCTGTTGTTCAAGAACGGCAGCAGCAAGCCGACCGCGATCCGTTCCCCTGGCGGCCAGACCTGGACCCACTCGACACATCCGGCCCGGGTTGCCTGGAAACAGGAAAAGCACTACGACCTGATTACGGTTTCCAGGCCGGCCCCGGGAACCTGGCACCTGCAAACCAGGCCGGATCCGGACAACAGGGTAGTCATTGCGACCAATCTTAAACTGACCGCCGCCAGGCTGCCGCGCGCGATTTTGGAAAACGAATCAATCAGGGTGCAAGCACGGCTGGTCCAGAAGGGTAAGGCCGCTAAAATTCAGCCTGCGCTGCTGGCCTTGACACGCTTTTACATCAGCCGTGATACCGGGGCGGCCACTGGAACGGGACGCAGCAGCCAGGCCGTGCTGCCGCTGAACGACAAAGGCAAAGGCGCCGACCTGTTCACCAACGACGGCATCTACTCCGCCAGGCTCTACCCACCGCCGCACAGCCACCTGAACCAGTTCAGCATCGTCGCCAAGAGTCCAACCTTCGAACGCATTCTGCATCATGAATACAGAACCTATGCCAGCGCGATGACGATCGGCATCGACCAGGACAAGCATTCCGGACAAGCCGTGGTCTCCGCACGCGTGATGCCCGGACTGTTCAAACCAGGTTCAGTAAAGATCGTGGTGCAGTATCCTGACAACACGAGAATGACGTTGAAAAGAGACATGACCGGTGTCTACCGGCTGAAGATACCCAAACACTACCAGGGAAGCAAAATCGTCACCTTGATCACCGGCACGAGAACCAATGGAGCCAGCTACGCCTATCGCATCGCACAGCAACTGCCGCGTACAGAAAAAGGCCCTGCACAAGCTGCCGCCGTACCGAAAAAACACGTGCAACCTGCCATCAGAAAACCGCCGGCAACCGTACACAAAACCAGGCACCACAAGAAAACCAAAAAGAAGTCCAGGAAAAAACGCCGAAAGTCCAGCCGCATCATCGGCCGGGTCAACTGGCTCAAGGTCGCGGCGGCAGTGGTGCTGATCAATATCCTGGCAGTCGGCGGACTGCTGCTTTACCTGTGGCGCAGCGGCAGACTGCCATGGACCACACCCGGCGGTTCCAGTACCCAGGCCGGCAGCACTCCGGACCTGGAACAGACCACACAAGCCGCCGATACGCATACCGACGATCCCGTGCCCCTTGATGAAGGAGAAGAGAACAAAGAGGCTGCATGACATGAATGACTGGATAACGATCACCTTGATTATATTCGCTGAATTCGCGCTGGTCGAGTTCTTCTATATCGTTTACTTGTTCAAAAAAAAGATATCGGGCAACAGCGTCGATATCGAAAAGGCACGTCAGGTCTATCTCGAGCTGACTCAGGACAGCCGCCGCAAGGAAAAACTGATGCCTGAGCTCGAAAACCTCTATGAAGTCGCACAGGACCAACGTGAGGAAGTCGCTGAAAAAATCATCCAGTGTGAAAACACGCTGTACCGGGGTATCATCAAGGCGATCGCCACTGGCGACTTGGACATCAAAGACCTGCTGAACAACAAAGACGCCAATGCCAGTGCAGAATTTCAGAACCTGACACAACAGTTAAAAGAGAAGAAACAGGAAATCATCGATGCAATCAAAGACGAGATCAGGGAAATCACCAACGATCGCGACCAGTTACGTGACGAGCTGAAAAACACCCTGGAAGCGATGGACAGAACGTTGAACGAATACGCCAATATGTATTCTGTCAAATCGAAAGAACAGGAGGAAGAATTCCTCGAACTGAAACAGACAGTGAACAATGTCACACAGCACGCAAACTATACGATCAAGAAAAGCGGCAAGATCTCCTCGCTTACTGACACAGAAAACCCTACCGGCAAGAAAAAGAAAAAAACCGCGACGAAATCCGAGCAGGAGAGTAGCGCAGAACCTGAATTGAAGGAAATCGATACCCAGCGCATCGATGCACCGATGCCCGGACAGCCAGCGGAAAACACAGCCGCACAAGCCGAACCAAACGATATCGAAGCCCCCCAAACCAGCGATGACGGTAGCGCACAGGCTGACGGCGAATCCACAAGCGACCCTGCCGAGGATGTCGACATCGATGCCGCACTCGAGGGTTTCGACCTGGGAGACATCGACGACGAACCGACGGAAAACGACGCCCCGCAAAATACAAACGATACGGCCGTGGACGAAACAGAGAAAAAGGTCAAGCAAGCCTGACCGGACCTTGGCTAGTCCCCGGTAGGTGTGACACTGAACTCCTTGATCGACTCGAGTTTCCGCAAAGTGTCGGACAGCTTGAGAAAATTCATCATGTGGTGGGTACGCACCGTCATTTCATAGCGGAAAAACCTGCCCTCGTCTTCCTGTGCATAGGCCGGTGGCATCGCCGTCACGTCGCAGCCCCTGATCATGTTGTTCAATTCCTCGTAATCCATCACCTCGGTGGCCTTGAAACGCAGTATAAGCCGGCCATAATGCAATGAAGGCACGGTACGTTCGAGCACACGGAACATGCTCAGTACAATGACCGTAATCACGGTCGCAACGACCCCGGCGAAATACATTCCCATACCAATGATGATGCCTATCGACGCGGCGACCCAGATCGAAGCCGCCGTAGTCAATCCACGGATCGTCAGCTTCTCCTTCATGATCACACCGGCGCCAAGAAAGCCGATCCCGGTCATGATACCCTGGCCCATCCGGGTCGGATCGATACGAATGGTCTCCAGTTGCCTGCCACTCAATAGATCCCACTGGAAGACCGTCAACAACATCAATAGGCAGGAAGACAGGCATACCAGTGTATGCGTTCGCAGCCCGGCAGGCCGGCCATGGTGGGCACGTTCCAAGCCGATGATTCCACCCAGCAACACCGCTACCGCCAGACGCCCCAGTATAGTTTCGAACTCCTCCATTCACCCACTCCTGCA
>JALUUZ010000567.1 GCA_027021095.1 Gammaproteobacteria bacterium | reverse complement strand
CTTCTGTTATGCCAAGACCAATAATTGCGCCAGCATGTAAAGTGCTGAGATCGGCCAAAGTCATTGCAGTAAATTTGTCAATGTCTTCGATCCCTTGTTCCTGGCAGTAACTTTCGATTAATTCTTTCGCCGCCGATCCGTGTAACCCGTGTTTAACGATTTGGCCCATAACCGCTTTTCGCTGTTGCCGGTATTGAATGCGGAAGGCATCAATTTCCCCGAGCGATTTCTTTACCACGCCGTATTGTTCGCACGAACGCGAATACGCCCAGGCAAAAAGTTCTAGCATTGGGCCAGTATCATTTTTTTCGTAGATAGTCAGAAGCGCGGCGGTATAATCATCCCGTGCGACATCGGTAAAGCTGAGCGGGCATAGATTGTTTTTGATGAATGGAATATTGCAGCTCAAGCGGGAGGTTCTTTTATTTACATCTTCAAACGCCTGCAAATAGGATAGATGCACCAGTAAAAAGAAGCTTTGTTCAAACGGGTCTTTGATCTTTTTTGCTTTTTGTAAGATTAGTTCAAAGAGTTCTTTTAAAATGTGAGGATTGCTCAGAGGCTTGTAAGTGGATTGGGCGATATTTACTTCTAATGTTCGGATGTTGCCACAAGCTTCAGGGTTGGCGAGCAAATCCTGTGATAGCAGGTAGTGCAAATTGCGAATGGTCAGGCTGTTCAACTCGATATCTTGTGCATTTTCCACTAGAAACAGGATCGCTTCTTTATGATTCATGATCATCACGGTTTCTTCATGAACCTTGCCTTCAGCGATGATGCCTTCTTCGACTAACTTTTGGGTATCCAGGCGGGAATAGGTATTGCCTTCCAGGCGGCTGGAGTTATAGGACAGATCGATCAAAAGGCGCTGGCAGATTTGGCGGGCATAGGTGCCTGCCGCCAACTGCTCATCGAAGCGCTTGCCTTTTTGAAAGAGCGCTTCTCGACTCTTTTTTGGGACATATTGGTTTTGGTTAGGGACATAAGAGTCCAGAAAATCACGGTTATAGGACATTTTTTCTCGCACATGAAGGGGTGAATCCAAAAACTTAAGCTTTTCCTGACTCGTTGAACTGAAAATATTTACGTGAGTGTCCTTTAAATATCCTTTATCTGTCTCTATAGGGGGTTGAAGAGGATGATAGCGAGTTGTTTTTTTTTCGCCTTTTCTGACGATACGGCCATCTTCGACGAGCGCCGTTAATCTCCTTTGTAAGGTCTTGTAATTAATAGAGAAACTTAATTTTTCCAAGACTTGACCACGAGAGAGGCCCTCCGGGTGCATACTCAGAAGGTTGATGATTTCTTGGTTTTGTTGCTCAATAACCTGTGCCATGCCTACTCTCTTGGTGTCCTTTAAATATAAAGTAGCGCATTTAAAGGACATTAGCAACCTGTTTATAGGACACTATTCATTTTAAGGGACATCATCTTTCTGACTCATAACCGCGATCTTGGCTTTCATTCCATATCCTCAGCAATATGCGCATGGTGCTTACGTCATCACAGGCATTTTGCAGCGCCTTTTTGGTAGCCGGCGTAGCACGCCCCCTGGCTGGCTTTCGCTCGGTCGGCGAGCCGGGGTGTACAAGCCTCTTCGTGTGATGTGGTCTGTCGTGGTGGCGGTGCATACAACGCACCCTTGCACCGCCTCGTTACGGTTTGTTATCGCCGCCGTGCACTCCATAAGATAATATCAAATAAATAAGTCTTCGAGATCATGCAGGTTACCGCCCCGCCCATATAAAGTAGTTGCAAAAAGAAACCTAATAATGCAAATTAACTCGGACTGACAAAGTCACTGTTTGCTATCGCTCACTCTGCTTTTTGTATCCGGTTATTTGTGACGTTAGCTGATTTTTGTAAGGGGAGAGAGCTCATGGTAATAGGTTCGGTAGTGTCGTCACAAATCGAAGTTTTAGTGTGGAGTGTGTTTGTTGTAGTGTCTATGGTACTAGCGTATATAGCGTTTGTTGTTACAGTGTCTATGGCACTATTTAGAATGAAAACTTATAACCCAAGGGAGTATCAATCGTTTGCGGGTTTTTGGTATTGGTATATACATCCGATCGGTATTTTTTATATGGCGTTCTATGTGTTATTGGGGTGGTACAAGAAAGAAAATTCTGAATCACGGATATTATTGTACTTGACAATAGCAAGGATTTGTCTTCTTGTTTTTGTGGCGCTGTTAGTTATGTTGATGTGGTATCCTAGTGCATAAATCAGCCAACAAACCGCTTAACCGGACGTTGTGACATCGCCTTGAATTTTGCTTGCGCAAAATAAAGTCTACGTAAAACACCGGTTAGTTAAGACGTCAGGTGCGTACTTAGAACAGGGATACCATAAGTGGAATTCACAATTGAAAGAGGCCCAGAGGCTATATGACTCAATTGGCTTTGTCAGAATCGGCCAAATGAGAAGAAAATGATTCGATTGTTTATAAAAGCAATGGAGAAATGGTTTAACGCTAGAAGCTATTGCGCCGTCGCAGTAGAAGGAGGGTGAAACAGAGATTAGACCATGCATCAACCGGTTTTCTTAAGCTCTTCACGCAAAATACGGCGTAACGTCTCTTCACTGATAGGTCTGTCTCCTTTTCCTAGGAACTCGCGAAGTGCATCATTGATGATGGTTTGGTATCCTTTGCCAAGTTTATCTGCACGTTCACGGAATTCTTCTAGAACATCATCGTCTAAATAGATGGTAATACGCGATTTTCCTTTCTGAGGAACAACTGCGCCACGTTTACCTTTACTAAAATCATATTCCTTCTTCATAATTACGTCTCTCATTCTTTTCAGCTCTTCGAGCTGAGATTAGTCTGATTTGATCGGATCTATAGGTATATACAACAACGAGAATTCGACCAAGAGAGTCCGTACCTAGTGATACAAACCGTTGTTCGCCTTCTGAATCCTCATCTTCGATCGTTATAGCGAGAGGATCATAAAGTACTGATTCTGCATCCAGAAAACCGCACTCGCGGCCGGACCTTAGCAGATTAATAGTTGTGATGGTAGTGTGCACGGTGTATACGGCCTTGACCGTTTAGAAAAAATTAACATATGACCGCAATTTCACGCAGTATCATATTGTTACCGTGTGATCCATATTCAACACCACATGCAGTAAGCTTTTTGCTTAAATTCGACTAAACTTGTAGGAGATCGTCAGCACTGCCTGTGCGGCGGATCTGTGTTGTTGAAAAACCGAGACGAGGGGATGGCAAAATGGACACCAGCCGTGTACCTGTGAACGACGCGATAGCGGAAATGGAGATCCCTGTAGCGCGTGATCTTTTTTTGCGGAACCTGGTCAGTGAGCTGGCCGGTGCGTTGGAAGAAGTCATCGGGCTCGATGAGGCCGCAGGCTTTATCAGTATCGTCGGTCAGCGTATCGGTGACTGGATGAATGCAGAATACCGCAGCGCCTGTGCGTGTGATGCCTTACCTGAAGAGCAGCTGTCTGCCGTGTTGGTGGATCTGAAACGGCGTATTCAGGGTGATTTCTATGTGATTTCCGAGGACAAGGATAAGATCGTGATGGGTAACCGTCGTTGCCCGTTCGAGTCGCAGGTGCGTGGCCATCCGTCGATGTGCATGATGACATCCAACGTATTCGGTACGGTGACTGCCGAAAACCTGGGTTATGCCAAGGTCAGCGTGCGCGAGGCGATCGCGCAGGGCGCCAACGAATGCCGTGTCGTAGTTTACAAGAGGCGGTGCGAGGATGCCGAGCAGGACTCGGGACAGGAATACTATAAGTCCTGATGTCCATGCGGATACAAGATTTCCTGGAACTGGCCAACTGCCTGCCCGAGGCATTGATCCTGATGGACGAATCAGGCCAGTTTCTTGCATTCAACAAAAAGGCTGAAACGACACTCGGCCTGCTCAGTGAATACGCCGTCGGCCGGAATCTCGCTGATTATACCGACACGACACGATTCAGGATCGCGGAGAATCTGCGGTTGTGGCGGCGCAGCCGTGATCCGGTTCCGGCGAACGTCTACTGGTGTGTTGGTGACGGTGGGGCGGGTTACCGGCTGATGCAATGCCATGGTTTTCTGTTGCAGCCGCGAACAGAATCCACGCCATGTATGGTCGTGCTGCGGTGTGTCGCCGGCAATAAAATTACACGCAACTTTATCACCCTGAACCAGGAAATCATCAAGCACAAAAGAACACTGAAAAAACTGCTGCGCAGCAGGGAGCTGCTTGAAAAAGAGCGCGACAAGGCGCTGGTGACGCTGCACTCGATCGGTGACGCGGTGATTACCACTGATGCGGAGGGCCGGGTCGAATACCTGAATCCGGTCGCCGAACAACTCACGGGCTGGTCCTGTGCTGACGCGGCAGGGCGGGAAATCGATGAAGTGTTCGATATCGTCAACGAAGTCACACGCAAACCGGCGGAAAACCCGGTAGCAAGGTGTCTGCGGGAAGGGGTGATCGTCGGGCTGGCCAACCACACTGCGCTGGTAGCGAAGAACGGCACCGAGTATATCATCGAAGATTCAGCCGCACCGATCCGCGACCGTAACGGCCGGGTGCTCGGGGCAGTGCTGGTCTTCCGCGACGTGACCAGCAGCCGCCTGACCCACCGGAAGCTGCTGCATATGTCGCAGCATGATATGTTGACGGGATTGAAAAACCGCTATTTCTTCGAGCAGCAGCTGCAGCAGTCGATCGATATCGCGGCGCGTGGAAATCTCAATGCGGCGGTGCTGTATATCGACCTCGATCAGTTCAAGGTGATCAACGATACCGCCGGGCATGCGGCCGGTGACGGGCTGCTGGTCGAAGTTTCGCGGTTGCTGTCAGCCAGGGTAAGGAAAGGCGATCTGTTCGCGCGGCTTGGCGGTGACGAATTTGGTGTAATCCTGCTCGACTTCAGCCCGGAGCAATTGGAGGGGATTGCTCGGTCCTACGCGGACGCAGTGGCGGCGATGAAGTTCTTCTGGAACAGCGAATGTTATGATATCACCTGCAGCATAGGCATCGCACTGATAGCGCCGCAATGTAAACAGGCCGCCGAGGTAATGCGCCAGGCTGATATCGCCTGCTACGGCGCCAAGCAGAGCGGCCGCAACCGGATCAACCTCTACCGGCCGGGCGACGACAATTCCAGGATGATGCTGACCGAACTGAACGCGATCAATACGATCCGTTCCTGCCTGATCAATGACGGCTTCGAGATCCACTACCAGGTGATTCGTGATATCACGACGTTCCAGCCGGTACTCTATGAAGCGTTGATCCGTATGAAGGACGGCGACGGTGAGACCACGGAGGCTGGAAAGTTTATCCCGCTTGCAGAACGCAATGGTTTGTGCTCCGAGATCGACAGGTACGTGATTGAAAAAGTGCTGCAGGGGTTGCTCGACGAGGCCGAGCAGGAGCTG
>JALUUZ010000566.1 GCA_027021095.1 Gammaproteobacteria bacterium | reverse complement strand
GCGATACGCCCTGTCGTGGTGGCGGTGCGTACAACGCACCCTACTTGCCTGCGCGCTCCTCGGTCGCGAAAGCCACCCATGCCGCACCCTTGCACCGTCTCGCGACGAACGGTGGTAAGAAATGCGGGCTGGCCCACCTTTCTCACCACCCTTCTACTGCGGCGGCGCCATGGCACGCCCTGGCTGGCTTTCGCTCTGTCGGTTTTTTTGACTTCAAGACAGACTTCAGCCTGCCAATAGGTTTTCTTTTGCTGTATAGTTGTCGGTGCACGATTGTTGTATGATCCGCGCTACACCGTACCTGGAAGATTCTATAGGAAGACTCGATGCGTATTCACCAGCTTTCATCGCAAATGGTCAACCAGATTGCCGCCGGTGAGATTATCGAGCGGCCCGCTTCGGTGGCCAAGGAGTTGCTCGAAAACAGCCTCGATGCGGCGGCGACCGAAATCGAAATCCAGCTGCAACAGGGTGGCAAGCAACTGATCCGTATCAGCGACAATGGTTGCGGTATTCATCCGCAGGATATGACGCTGGCCTTACAGCGGCACGCCACCAGCAAGATCGCACAGCTGTCAGACCTGGACCGGATTACCAGCCTTGGGTTCCGTGGCGAGGCCTTGCCGAGTATCGGCTCGGTGTCGCAGATGCGGTTGATTTCGCGCTGTGCGGAAGCCGAGCATGCATGGCGTATCGATGTCGACAGGGATCCAGGTGAGTTGATCCCGGATGCGCTGCCACAGGGTACGGTCGTCGAGGTCAGAAACCTGTTCTACAATGTGCCCGCCAGAAAGAAATTTCTGAAGACCGACAAAACGGAGTTCACTCACTTGGAGAACCTGGTCAAGCGCCTGGCGCTGACCCGTTTTGCGGTTGGCTTTAAACTGGTACACAACGGCAGGCTGGTGTGGTCGTTGCCGGGCGCGCAAAGCCGGGCCGACCGGGATCAACGGGTCGCGGATGTACTTGGCCGGGAATTTATCGACAATGCCTTGTTTCTGCAGTACCAGGAAGATGACCTTGCGCTCAGCGGCTGGATCTCGTTACCGACTTTCAGCCGCCGGCGCCAGGATATGCAGTACTTCTATGTGAATCAGCGCGTGGTGCGCGACAAGCTGATCAATCACGCGGTGCGCCAGGCCTACCAGGATGTCCTGTATCACGACCGCCACCCGGCCCTGGTGCTTGAACTGAGTATCGATCCGGCACTGGTCGATGTCAACGTCCATCCGGCCAAGCATGAAGTGCGTTTTCGCGACGGGCGCCGGGTACACGATTTCGTCTATCACACGATCCATAAAGCGCTCGAACAGGCCGGCCCCGGCGTGACGGTGGCAGCCGACGGTGAGCCGGTGCTGGCAGCGGCAGACGCCGATACGGCTGCCGGAGCGGTGACGGCCGGCCCGGCGCCACGGCGGGATATCGGCGGTACTGCAGGTGCCGTTGTCGGCATCAACGCGACACTGCCCTTGTCGACGCGTGACCAGGCCCCGCACTACCAGGCCTTGTATGGAACGCAGCAGGCGGAGCCAGCGCCGGCCGCACGACAGGCCGGCGGGGTGGACGCCACGGACCCGGAGACACCGCAGTCAGAAGCGCCGCTCGGTCATGCGATCGGCCAGCTCCACGGGGTTTATATCCTCGCAGAGAACCGGCAGGGGATGGTGATTGTCGATATGCATGCGGCGCACGAACGGGTCACCTACGAACGCCTGAAAAAAGACTTCGAACATGCCTCGGTGGTTTCACAACCGCTGTTGATCCCGGCCGAGTTCAAGCTCACCGCACTGGAGGCGGAGGCACTGGATGCGCACCAGGCGCTGTTCTCACAGCTTGGTTTCGAACTGCGGCGTACCGGACCTGAGTCGGTATCGATCCGGGCGGTGCCGGCCTTGCTGCAGCAGGCTGATACGGTGTCGCTGGTGCGGCAGATGCTCGATGAACTGATGGAGTTTGGCGTGTCACGTAAGTCTGAGCAGGCAGTCAACCAGTTGTTGGCCACTGCCGCCTGCCACGCTGCAGTCCGTGCCAACCGCAGGCTGAGCATCGACGAAATGGATGCGTTGCTGCGCGCGATGGAGAGCACCGAACGGGCCGGCCAATGCAATCACGGCCGGCCGACGTGGAAACAGTTCAGTCTCGATGAGTTGGACCGGATGTTCTATCGCGGCCGCTGATTGGCAGGCAGGTTGATGCAGTGCGCAACAAGGTGATTTTTATCATCGGCCCGACTGCCGCGGGCAAGACCAGGCTGGCACTGGAGATCGCCCGGGTTCTGCCATGTGAGATAGTCAGTGTCGATTCGGCTTTGATTTACCGCTCGATGGATATAGGGACTGCCAAGCCCGATCCGCAGACGCTGGCAGCCGTGCCACATCACCTGGTCGATCTGCTCGATCCTGCGCAGTGCTATTCGGTTGCTGAATTCTGCAACGATGCACGGACTGCAATCGACCGGATATTGCAGCGTAACCGTGTGCCGTTGCTGGTTGGCGGCACAGTGATGTATTTTCGTGCACTGCAGCAGGGATTGTCGAAATTACCACCAGCCGATCCGGCAATACGGCGGCAGCTGGCGCAGCGTGCACGGCAACAGGGCTGGGCCGGTCTGCACCGGGAGCTGAGGGAGGTCGATCCGGAATCGGCCGGTAAGATTCATCCCAACGACCCACAGCGGATCCAGCGTGCGCTCGAGGTCTACCTGTTGACAGGCCGGCCTCTGAGCCGGCTGAAAGTGGAAAAGCCGGGCAGCCATTTTCCTTACCAGGTGTTGAAGTTTATCGTCGCCTACCGTCAGCGCAGCCGGTTGAATCAGCCGATTGAACAAAGGTTTACACAGATGCTCGAGGCCGGGTTCGTCGCCGAGGTCGAACGCCTGCGGGCACGTGGTGATCTGTCACTGGAACTGCCGTCGATGCGCTGTGTCGGTTATCGCCAGATCTGGGAATATCTGGATGGTCACTATGATTACCAGGAAATGTGCCTGCGTGCGGTGCGGGCCACCAGGCAGCTGGCGAAAAGGCAGTATACCTGGCTGAACAACGAAACCACTGCGTTCCGGTATGCGCTGGAGGACGGTGAACCTGATGTTGAAATCATAAAAAAGATTAGGCAATTTGTGAATTGTGACTAAAATAAATACATGATGTGTTATAATTGAATTATTTATGTGTGGCCGGGCCCAGGCCTCCGGACGCGGAGACGGGCCTAATGATTCAACTTACAGAGAATGACACATTTTCTGGAATTTTTCTAAGCCGTTGAGAATAAAATAAAAAAAATTATCGTCTACTTTCTTATTAAATTTTCGTTAGTTGTGTGCAATATCGCGAAAACAGTCTGTAGGTCGAATTGAATTTTGTAAAATCGACCCCAGTATACATTTTTAACGGCAGAATCTGTGTCTTTCGAGTCAGGAGCTATTTTGAACGAGCTTACAGTAAATAATATAAAAAAAAGGAGAACGGCAATGGCAAAAGGGCAGTCATTACAAGAACCCTTTCTTAATGCTCTACGGAAAGAGCGTGTACCGGTATCGATTTACCTGGTCAATGGTATCAAGTTGCAGGGGCAGATTGAGTCGTTCGACCAATTCGTGATCCTGCTGAAGAACAGTGTCAGCCAGATGGTTTACAAGCATGCCATTTCCACTGTCGTGCCGGCGCGTAATGTACGTTACTCCAATGGTGATTCAGACGACCATTCGTCCAGTGATGCCGGAAATCATTGACAGGTTATCTTGACCATGACCCCACGTGCTCGAGTGCCGGTTTTTTAAACTCAGCCCAGATAAAGTCTACCTATGTTTGAACATCCCACCAAGCATGGCGAAGGTGCTGTGCTGGTTCATTTGAGTCTGGCCAGTGACCAAGAGCAGGAGTCCTTGTCTGAATTCAAGGAACTGGTCCGGTCAGCAGGACTAACCTGTTTGGCAGTAGTGAACGGCAGGCGCCATGCTGCGCATCCCAAGACCTTTGCCGGTAAAGGCAAGGTCGAGGAGATCCGTATGCTGGTCCAGAACCTGGGTGCGGAGGTGGTGTTGTTCAATCATACCCTGTCACCGTCACAGGAACGCAACCTGGAGCGTGAGCTCAACTGCCGGGTCATCGACCGTACCGGTCTGATCCTGGATATTTTTGCACAGCGGGCGCGCAGCTTCGAGGGCAAGCTGCAGGTTGAACTGGCACAGCTCAAGCATCTGTCGACACGCCTGATCCGTGGCTGGACTCACCTCGAGCGGCAGAAGGGCGGGATCGGCCTGCGTGGACCGGGTGAGACACAGCTGGAAACCGACCGCCGGCTGATTACCCAGCGTATCAAGCAATTACACAGCCGCTTGAAAAAGGTCAGGGACCAGCGTCATCTGGGCCGCAACGCACGGCAGCGCTCCGAGGTCGGTTCGGTCTCCCTGGTTGGCTATACCAACGCCGGAAAATCGACACTGTTCAATCATCTGACAGGTGCTTCGGTCTATGCTGCAGACCAGTTGTTTGCGACACTGGATTCGACGATTCGCCGGCTCGATGCGGCAACAGACCAGGATATCGTGCTCAGCGATACGGTAGGCTTTATCCGTCATCTGCCGCATGACCTGGTGGTTGCTTTTCGGTCGACATTGGAAGAAACCCGGCAGGCGGACCTGCTGTTGCATGTGGTGGATGCCAGTGATCCGGAAAAAGAGGCTTACACAGAACAGGTTAACCAGGTGCTGCAGGAAATCGGGGCCGGCAGCATCCCGGTATTGATGGTTTTCAACAAGATAGACCTGACAGAAATCGAACCACATGTTGAATATGACGCGCAGGGCCGGCCAGTCAGTGTCTGGGTGTCGGCGCTGGAAAATCAAGGAATCGATCTGCTCAAGCAGGCGGTTTTGGACCATACTCTGGGTGGCCGCAGGAAATTATGGATCAACCTCCCGGCGGCCGGGGGCAGGATCAGGGCAAAGCTTTATGCGATGGGTGTAGTCGAAAAAGAGCGCCTGGATCAGGACAATCGATGGAATATATTAGTATGTATTTCGCACAAGGATCTCGACGCGATAACCCGCGCCGGAGGGGAACTGGTTGAGTTGGTCGACCAGCTTCCGGAATCCCTTGCGAGACAGCGGCATGCCTCATAGAATAGCATGGCTTGAATAACCTTTACCGAAATTGGAGAGTTACATGGCTTGGAACGAACCAGGCGGAAATCGCGACGATGACCCGTGGGGCAAGCGTAAAAAGAATGAAGGCCCACCGGACCTCGATGAAATGCTTAAGAAAATGCAGAGGAAGTTCAAGGGCTTTTTCGGCGGTGGTGGCTCCGGAAAGAAGAATTCAGGCAGTGGCGGCGGGCTGTTCGGCTTTACCCTGCTGATCATCATCGGTGTGGTCGTATGGCTGGCTTCGGGATTCTATACAGTCAAGGAAGGGCAGAAGGCAGTGATTCTGCGTTTCA
>JALUUZ010000565.1 GCA_027021095.1 Gammaproteobacteria bacterium | reverse complement strand
CAGCCTGTGAGCTCGAGCGTTTATCGACGCAGATCAACCAGGAGTTTACCGACCTGCCTTTTCCGCTGCGCATCGGGGTCGGAATCAATACCGGGAATGCGGTGCTCGACGTCGGTGTCGAGAGCTCGGCCATGGGTGATGCGGTCAACCTGGCGTTCCGCCTGGAAGCGCATTCCAAGGTTGCCGGTAAGGATCTGGTTCTGAGCAAGAACACCTGGTGTCATCTGCCCGGCAGGGACTGGAGCAGCATGGCCGATACGATTCAGGTCAAAGGCAAACAGGAACCGATCGAGGTCGTGGCACTGGATTTTGCTGAGTTGCACGAGTATTTGGCCGCTTACTCTTCATCGAACCTGTAACCGTATCCATGCACGGTGCGCACGATCTGCGGATTTCTGGCATCGAGTTCGATACGTTTACGCAGTTTCGATATATGCTGGTCCAGCGTGCGGCTCGATGGCAGATAGTTGCGTCCCCAGCAGGCGTTGAACAGCGTGTCGCGATCCACTGCCTTGCCCTTGTTGTGGTACAGACAGTGGAGTATCTTGACATCACGCAGGCTGAGTTCAATGGTTTCATCCCCCCGCCTGGCGCGCAGTTCATTAGGCAGTATGAGCAGGTCGCGCATGACGAAATCCTCGTTTTGTCGTGCCTGCTGTTGTTCTTGTGCCAGCAGGTAGCGCCGGGTGACCGCACGTATCCGGGCAACCACTTCCTTGACCCCGAACGGTTTGAGAATATAGTCGTCCGCCCCCAGCTCCAACCCTAGTACCTTGTCGACCTCTTCCGACTTGGCGCTGATAAAGATTACCGGCACCTTCTTGTTGTGGCGCCTGATTTCCCGGCACACATCATAGCCGTTCATCTTTGGCATCATGATATCCAGGCACACGAAATCAGGTGCGGTGTCGTGAAAAATATCGAGCGCGGCCTGGCCGTCTGCCGCAAGCAGCGTCTGGTAGCCTTCGGCCTCGAGGATATCAGCCAGTCCACGTAGTATGTTTTCTTCATCTTCAGCGATAAGTACTTTCATGATTACCTGCTTCTCATCTTGGTGTCGTGACCGCCGCCGTTATTCTCCGCTGTCGTGCTCCGGCAGTCCAGGGTCAATGTGAATTCGGCGCCCTGCTGGTGATCGCTCAGTATCAGTTCACCGCCGTGCAGCCGTGCCAGTTCGCGTGAGATGGTCAGGCCGATGCCGGTACCGGAGACTCCTTCAGTCAGGCTGTCGTTACCACGCCAGAAGGGATTGAATATTTTTTCGGTGTCTGTCTTGGGAATCCCAGGGCCGTGGTCGTTGATCCGTATCCTGACGAGACCGTCCTCCTGGTGACTGCTGATCCCCAGGTATTTTCCGCTGGCGGCGTATTTTTCGACGTTGCTGATCAGGTTGTGCAGTATCTGTTCGACGATATCGGGGTCTGCCTTGACGGGTGATGGCGCGTTGGGCTCGAATTCGATGGTAAATCCCTTTTGTGTCAAGGCCGGTTGGCATTGCTGTAACACGTTGGAGATCAACTCGTCGATGCTGTGCTCCGATTTGATCAATACCAGCTTGTTACGTTGGTGGCGGGCGAAATTGAGCACGTTGTTGATCAGCCGTGACAGGCGTTGCGATTCGCTGACGATCACCTGCATGCGCTGCTTCGCCTTCGCATCGGCCTCCTCCATCGATTCCTGCAGCAGTTCGGCATACATACGGATGTTGGTCAGCGGTGTCTTGAGCTCGTGGGAGACCTGGTTGACAAAGGTGACCCTGTTCCTGGCGGTGGTCAGTGCGCGGTTGTTTTCGCGATAGAAGTAGTAGGCCAGACCAAGCATCACGAACAGGACTCCTGTAGTACTGAAAATCAGCGGCAGGTAGTCCGCCGCTTCAGCACCGCTGATATCACTGGCGAAATAATCGAGCCTGAGTGCATTCAGTGGTGTCGACAGCACCCTGGCCGCGAGTGGTTTCTCACCGGTGGCTGGCTTGTAGCGTCCCCAGTCATAGACAGCGGCTCCTTTGGCGTCGACCAGGCGGATCATCGAGCTGCCGGTTGCGGTGTGCTGCCGGAGCGGTGTGGCCGGCAGCGCGGCAATGATGTCGGCAAGCAGTTTCGTCCTCGAAATTTCAGCCGCTACCAGGTGACCCTGACGGGTGCGCAGGGTATAGATCAGGTTGATACCGTTTTTCCAGTACCAGACATTCCAGCCGTGCATTTTTCGGTCACGGCTTTCTATTCTCTGCGGCACGCGTGGTGAAGACTGGCTGGTGGAGCTTTTCATTCTGGCAGTCTGTCTTTGCAGCGGCTTTGCGGCCCCGGATGGCGGTTGAAAGTAGTGCCATCGTTGAGTCACAGCAGGCCCCCGTGGTTTCGTTTTCGACTTTGTTCTACGGCTGAAGTAGCGCAGTGTAAACTGCCGGGTACGTTGGACGAACTCTCTTTGGTCTTCGGAGTGATAGGACAGGGTTGGGTACAATTGTTTCCCCTGTTTGTCGAGCACCAGGATATAGTTGATCTCCGGGCGCTGGCGCCTGATCCGGCGTATCGCGGGTTCTGAGAAGTCCGTCAGTGTATCGAGCGTAAGAATACGTTTTTCATAGCGGCTGACCACTGCCGCGATACGTTCATCGAGCCCCTTGAGCTTCTGGTTGATCAGTTCGGTGAAGCGATGACGCAGGATTTCGTGTTCGTCCTGCATGGTCTTGACACCGAACCACCCGAGCAGCAGGATGGGCAGGGTAACGATGAGGATAAAAATAGCGAGCAGTCTGTGGTTCAACGCAGTGCCGTATGCAGCTAGTCAATCGGTGGCTTGAGTTACAGTATAACCCCGGGAGCCGGGGTTGGACAGGGCCAGGCCCTGTCCAGGATGGGATGATGCCGGCATTGCAGGCGGCTCAGTAGCTTTGCTGGCGGCTTCGTTTGTAGTTATCCTTGCGCATCTGTTTACGTGCTTTATTCCATTCCGGGCCCATGACACGCTGTGCTTCCTTTTCCTGGAGGCCTCCGAACTGCTGCAGTCTTTTCGACTTGTACTGTTTTGCCTTGGATTTCAGCCAGATGGAGTTTCTACGCAGCACCTTCCTGGCCTCGAGCGCTCTGCCCTG
This sequence comes from Gammaproteobacteria bacterium, assembly GCA_027021095.1. Classification (GTDB taxonomy): domain Bacteria; phylum Pseudomonadota; class Gammaproteobacteria; order SZUA-21; family SZUA-21; genus SZUA-21. The sequence goes on along the minus strand of JALUUZ010000565.1, from coordinate 2,356 downwards.
GTCACGCAATTTGATCGCAAGTGCACGTTTTTTTATGGCGATCAGCTCGGTTGCCGCACTCATCACCTTGTTATTGACACTCTTCTTGGCCCGTTCAGCGGAGTTGTCGAAACGGACGACGACCTTGTCGGACAGGGTTTCTCTTGTCTTCGACACCGCGTTCTTATAACTCGCGCTCACGGTAGCGAGCGGCAGGGTACGGTCGTGTCCCGTCGCCGGTACTTCGAGTTCGACGATCACGTATTTTTGCTGCTTGCTGTGAATCTGGTTGATGGTGACGTCGATCTGCTGGCCGTGTATCCTGGCCTTTCGTCCCAGTACGCGTACCGGCCTGACCCCTGGTTGTACCTGGATCCGCAGCCGTGCATCCTGGCCGACTACAGACATCAGGTCGCTGAACTCTGATTGAAATATGCGTGCGAGCTGTTCCGGCGATTCGACGAAAGCATGGTTGCCGCCGCTGCGGGCTGCAAGTTCGGTCATCAAGTCTTCGTTGTAGCCCAGCCCCAGGCCGATCGTGGTGACCGAAATGCCTTCTCTGGCCAATGCCTGGCCCAGCTCGCCAAGTTCATGTGGTGTGCGTGGCCCGACATTGGCCTGGCCATCGGACAGCAGGATGACACGATTGATCTTGTTTTCATCGAAGAATCGCCTGATTTCATCGGCCCCTTTGCTGACACCGGCGAACAACGCGGTAGAGCCGCTTGTATAGATGTTGCGGATGGCTGCAAAAAGCGCAGGCTTGTTGCTGATCCTGGCCGCAGGCTGAATGACTTCGACGCCGTCACTGTAGGTAATTACCGAAGCGATGTCTCGGTGGGATAAGGTGTCCAGTGCCATGATCGCGGCATCCTTGGCACGCAGAATCTTGACTCCACGCATCGAACCCGAACGGTCGAGGACGATCGCGATGTTGGCGGCGGGCCGCTGATGGCGCTTGTCCAGTGTAAAGCCGGTCAGCCCTATTTTCAGGTAGACGGTCTGTGTCTTGTCGCTGGGCAGCACTTGTTGGCTCGGGGTGACTTCCAGCTTGATTCGCTTGGAAAATGCCGAGAGGCTCAGTGCCACCAACGTGGCGGTGAGCATAAATCTGATGGCGGTTCTCATTTTTTGGTTCTCCCAATGTAATTAAGGTTGACATGTAGGTAGTGTCTGCCTGTGTTAACGTAGAGCTTAGCGCCGGGAGTCAGCCGGTAGGTGAGATTCTTGTAACAAAGATGTAAAAAGCTTGTAAAAATACCGATCAGTTCACTGAACACTGGATTGATTCTTGAGCCGTCAGCGTTGGTTTTGTTAAGATTACGGCAATCCAGTACAGACTGATACGGAAACAGCGACAATGACCGAGACCGATGCTGGCACAGAGCCACGCGACACACAGCTCGAGGAGACGCTCCTGAAGGAGAGTATCGTCAGTGCGACCGGTATCACCTCGGAAAATCTGCAGATCGGGATTCGCGGGGATCCATCACTGCGTGAGACTACCTTCGACCGCCAGCGTTATTGCAGCGTGGTCGATAATTTCTATGATGATCTCGAACCGCACCTGGAGGAGTTGCTGTTGAACCGCAGCACGTACAGGTTGTATCTTGGTTTCAACAACGGGGAAGTGCGTACCTGTTCCATTTTCGATCCGCTGCGCGAGGAGATTCATTCTGCAGAACGCCTGATCGAGGACGAGTACTTGCGCAGGCATTTCCCGGAAGTCAGCTACGATGACAAGATTGCGCTGATCCGTGAACTGCACGAGATGTTCGAGCACAGCGAACTCTACAGGCATCTGCCGGTCTATTGGCGTAACATCGTGACCCGCCGGAACAAGCGCTGGGTGCCGATGGAGACCGAACATATCCAGGCGATCATGACCACGTTGAACAAGCTGCGTGATGTACAGCAATACTACCTGCGCAACGTGACCATCTGTATCGTGCAGGACATAGTGCGTATGCAGTTCAACTGCGATGGTACACAGATCATCAACGCCGACAACTATAAGCAGTTTTTGCGTGATAACCTGATCTAGCCCGCATTTCTCACCACCCTTCGTAGGGAGACGACGCAAGCGGCATGGAAGAATCGCGTGTAGAAGAATCACTACGTGATACCAGTTGATTTATCGTGGTATTGGTGCGTACAACGTACTCAATCTTGTCGTGACGGTGCACGCAGTGCACCAAAGGATATGCGGTGAGGAAAGATTACGCGCTAAAGTAGAGTGCGTTGTACGCACCTAGCCCGCATTTCTCACCACCGTTCGTTGCGAGACGGTGCAAGGGTGCGGCCTGGGTGGCTTTCGCGACCGAGGAGCGCGCAGGCATAGTCGACACTATGTCGAGCACTCCGACCGAGCGAAAGC
>JALUUZ010000564.1 GCA_027021095.1 Gammaproteobacteria bacterium | reverse complement strand
CAGTTTGAGTTTGTCGGGTTTGCCGTCCCATTCGGCGGCATCTTCCGGTGCCGGTTTCATCTCGGTGATCACCGGCCAGATCCGGGACAGCTCGGCGTTGAGTTCGAGAAACTGCTCCTGGCCTTCAGGGACTTCGTCTTCAGCGTAGATGGCATTGGCAGGACACTCGGGTTCACACAGGCAGCAATCGATACATTCCTCCGGGTCGATGACCAGAAAATTCGGACCTTCATGGAAACAGTCGACCGGGCAGACTTCAACACAATCGGTGTACTTGCACTTGATGCAATTTTCGGTAACTACATAAGTCATTGTTTTTTCTCATGCTGGGTGGTTTTCTAGAAGCGTGCAATTCTAGCATGAATGGACGCGGTGCGGTAACAGGGCCGGCCCGCATCAAATCCTTTGGTGTGCTTCGTACACCGTCACGGTGGGGTGGGATGTATTGTCTACGCCGACGCCGCGACAAATCATATCGTGTCGCGTGGTGATCCTTTTACACATGATTCTTCCGTGCCGTGCCATTGCACCGTGTCGCTACGAACGGTGGTGAGCACTTGGGGATTGCTTGGAGCCTGAACCCCGCGGTCCGGAAGTTTTTTCTGCAACATTGCCTCGCTCAGAGGCGGCGCAGAAAAAAAGCTTGCGGACCGCGGGAACATTCAGGCGGGGGGTGGCATTGTCGCGACCGGTCAAAGCCATTCACACGGGATGCGGTGCGTAAACGCACCCTACCAGGTGTAAAGCACCCGGGGACTGCTTGGAGCCTGAATCCCGCGGTCCGGAAGTTTTTTCTGCAACATTGCCTCGCTCAGAGGCGGCGCAGAAAAAAGCTTGCGGGCCGCGGGAGCATTCAGGCGGGGGTTGCTAGAATCACGCCCTGTCAAAGTAAATCACACGGGAAATGGAGCGTACAACGCACCCTTGCCTGCGCGCTCCTCGGTCGCGAAAGCCACCCAGGCCATACCCTTGCGCCGTCGCTGTAGAAGGATGGTGAGCAATGCGGGCTAGGCGGTTTCTCTGTGCGGCAGGCGCTCGATATCAGCACGCACCATGTCTGCAGACGCCTCGAACTCCCGCCGTTCCTTATCGTTCAAGTCAAGCTCGATTATTTTTACCAGCCCGTTCTCATTCAGTACTGCAGGAATACCCATCGCGATATCATGCTGGCCATACTCGCCATCGAGTATACTGACACAAGGCAGAATCCGGTTCCGGTGATGGCTGATCGCATCGACCATCGCCGCAATCGCGGCTGCCGGCGAGTCGTAAGCACTGCTGTGCTGCTTCAAACTCAAGATCTCTCCCCCACCCTGCCTGGTACGCTGTACGATCCGGGCAATCGCCTGCGGGTCAAGAAAATGTTCCAACGGGATACCGGCGATATCGCTGAACCGCACCAAGGGAACCATCGCATCGCCATGCCCGCCAAGCACCAACGGCGAAATGTCCTTGATCGAATAACCCGTTTCCATCGCGATAAAGCTTGCCATACGTGCCGTATCGAGTGCGCCTGACTGCCCGAAGACCCGGCGCCGCTCCCAACCTGTCTTGCTCCACACATACCAGGTCAGCACATCCACCGGGTTGGTAACCATCATCACCATGCTCTCCGGCGCATACCGGACTATGTTGTCGACGACACTGTCGATGATCTTCAGGTTGGCATCCAGCACGTCCGAGCGCGACATACCTGGTTTACGTGGAAAGCCGGCGGTCACGATCACCAGTTCCGAATCCGCCATCGCGGCCGGATTGGAATGCCCGCTCACCTTGGTGTCGAAACGCAACAGCGAGGCTGATTCCTGGATATCCAGCGCCATGCCCTGCGGAACGCCTTCCTGGATATCGAGCAACACCAGTTCGCGGCACAACTCCTCCTTGGCCAGAATCTGCGCGGTCGACTCACCGACACGACCGGCACCCACGATAGTGATCTTTTTCATCATACACCTCCGGGTCGAACTGATTTTGGTGTGCCTGGCATTGCACGCACAAACATTATTTTTGCAACACGGTTTTGGTGCGCGTCGAGCACCATGAACGAAGAGGCAGGGTGCGTCGAGACACACACCAACACCACTGAACAGCCCTGGATCTTTTATTATCAAGTATAGATGAAAAACCACCCGCTTTCAGCCACCGGCTGAAAGCGCACTGGCAAGCTTGCTCAGGATATAAATCGCGACCACCACAGAAAACAACCAATAGCCAGTCGATTCGCGGTCCGTATCGGAGGATGCGTAAAGGTAGGGCTCAGGCAGCTGTTTCAATTCACCAACATGCTGCTGCCACCAGTCATAGTGTGCCTGGCTGACAGGACTGTTGGCATTGTCTTCGAAATAATCCCGGGTGTACTTCAAGATGATACCGGCCCGGTACCGCAGCTCGGGATCTGCGGCCAATGTCTTGAGCCGATTCTCATCGAACGTCGAAAACAGCGCCGATTCCGCGGTCATCCACTGTTCATCGACCCAATCTGAAAACCTTGGCCGCAGGTCCTGGACCACGTACTGACCACATCGCATACGATGGAAAAATATCTCATAAGCCTGGCTGTAGCGCTCATCATACTTGAATGGACTGCCGTACTGCTGCCAGCCGAACAACTCAGCCACACGTTGCGAAAAATCGAGCGGAAAGCTAGCCCTTTCAGTTATATCCAACAGCAACGAGCCTTCGAATTCGTAACGCGCGTCGATACCCTGCAGGTAGTCACGTGTCAACAGCTTCTGCAACAACTCGAACGCTTCGGCTTCTGCCGCCTGGTCCCGATCAAGCAGTTTCAGCATGGTTTTGTATAGACGATAATCCGCTACCGTGGTATCGCCATGATAGCCTGCAGCCAGGTTTGGGATCTGCGCAGAGTTCGCCAGGTTGATATTACAGAAACCGAATCTATAGAAACCGAATCTGCCGGTAGATTGTTCGAACTGTTTGCCTCGCTCACCTGTCACAGGCGGAGACTCAGTTGACTCGTCCAGTTTCTGCGGTTCACCCTCCCGCACTTCAGAGGCTGGCACGTCAAAACCAGGCGCCGGCTCCGCGGACTCTTCGGACTCTGCAACCGGCGGTTCTGTACTGTAACCGGAAACAGCCAGCGCCACCTCATAGGCCTCGCGCAGGCGCTGATAACCGGCTGCATCGTCTTCCGGACCGGTCTGCCGCAGCAACCTGCGGTAAGCACGCTTGATCAGGCGCCGGTCCGAGGTTTCGGCTATCCCAAGAATACTCCAACAATCCAAAGCACCCTCCGTGCGATCGACAGCACCTATTGTGCCAGCGGATCTTCTTCGATCTGGTTCAGTATTTCACCCAGTTGTTCACGTGCCTCGCGGATCTCACGCTCATCCTGCCGGCTCAGGATCGCATCGAAATTCGCCAGCAGCTCACTGATGTAGTCCCTGGTCGCTCCCAGGTTTTCCTGGTACAAACGGTTGGCCTTGTTGATCAGCGCCTGGTTCGGTATCTGGTCACGTGGATGTATCTTCAGTTTCTCCAACTGCTTGAAGCGCGATGCGATTTCCTCCTTGGACAAGACCCCGGGATTCTCCTCGATCAGGATACTGGACTTCTTTCCAGTACTCTTGACCTCGACCTCCACTTCAAGCAATCCGTTGATGTCATAGGTGAAACGGATATCGATTTCCTCTTCACCACGTTTCTTTCTCGGTACATCCACCGTCAGGCTGCCGAGAAAGATATTGTCTTTGACCATCGGATTTTCACCCTGATAGATCCGTACCTCGATTTTCGGCTGGTAGTCACTGACCGTACAAACGGTCTCCACCCGGCTGACCGGAATAAAACTGTTACGCTCGATGATCGGCATAAAATGGCCATCGGCATACCTGTCACCCACTTGCCGTGAGATCTCGACACCCAGCGTGTAAGGCGACACATCGGTCATCACCACATCTTCCAGCGCTGCATGCTTCTGCATCAGCCCGGTCTGAATCGCGGCACCCGCGGCAACCACCTTGTCCGCATCGATCTGTACGGACGGGAACCGGCGAAACAACCTGGTTACCAGCTTCCTGATCAACGGCATCCTGGTCGCGCCTCCGACCAACACGATTTCATCCAGGTCCCCGGCGCGCATCTTCGAATCCCGCAATGCCTGCCGGATCGGGGTCTCGATTTTCATCACCAGTTCACCAGCCCAGTTCTCGAACTGATCCTGTGTCACCGTCAGGTCGATCACCTGGTCGTGCCATTTCTGCTGCAAGGCGGCTTGGTCCTGTGTCGACAGCAAAAGTTTGGCTTGTTCCGCACGGAATTTCAGCATCTTGTCCAGCACTGGAGGCAGGGCTTCCGCATCCCGTCCAAGCACCTGCGCACAGAGGCGGGCAAAATGCTGATAGATCACTTCGGTGAAATCCTCTCCACCAAGAAAATTGTTTCCTGCACTGGCATGCACTTCGACGAGCTGGTCGAAATACTCGACGATCGACACGTCGAAGGTACCACCCCCGAGGTCGAAAACCAGGTAACGGCACTCCTTTTCGTGATGCAGACCATAGGCCAGCGCCGCCGACGTCGGCTCGTTCAACAACCTGGCGACCCGGATCCCGGCAAGCTCGCCGGCAATTTTAGTAGCCTTGCGTTGCGAATCATTGAAATAGGCCGGTACGGTTATGATCGCCTCTTCGACCTGATCGCCAAGAAAAGCCTCTGCATCCAGCCTCAACGCGCGCAATATAAAAGAGGACAGCTCTTCCGGGCGGAACTTTTTCTTGCCGAGCTTGATTTCACTGCTGCTTCCCATCAGCCGCTTGAAATTGGCCGCAGTCAATTCGGGATGCGTCAACAAGCGCTCTTTCGCAGCCGCGCCGGTCAATACCTGTCCTTCGTCATCCAATCCGACCACCGACGGCGTCAAAAAGTCTCCCAGGGAATTCGGGATTACTTCGAAACTATCGTCTCTGAAAACACTGACCAGACTGTTCGTCGTTCCAAGATCGATACCAACTATCACCTTCGTTTCCTTCAAGTTGTGTTGCTGCTTTTTATGACAATACCGCCCACCGCGAGCGCTGCAGCGTGCCAGCGACGACAGGATCGATATAAGCCGGAATGCAAGTACGTATACGCTGGTTCTGAAGCCGGTTACGGCATCTCGCCGACTTTGAACCGCTTGTAACCTTTAGGCAGGACAAACAGGCTGTTGTTGACCAGCCTGTTTTTGGCATAGTCCACCAGCAACTGCTGTTTACCCTGGCTGTTCCATTGCCTGACCACCAATCCATATTCAAGATGTTTTGAATGGTTCACGATATTGAACGCCGTAAAACAAGGATCCTGCAACGACTTGGGGGTCTTATGCAGGTTGGCGGCATGCTGGCCCGCCAGCACACCCCTGAACTCCGCCAACGCTGCAACCGCCTTGTTCATCAGTCCGGGTACCACGATATAATTGTTACAGACTTTTTTTCCTGCCTCGAATTTCAATTTCAAGGTATGCTTATTGTCGATCTTCG
>JALUUZ010000563.1 GCA_027021095.1 Gammaproteobacteria bacterium | reverse complement strand
CAGGCGGGTGATCCCGGAAAACAGCTTCAGCGTGATACGCCCGGTGTGGTCGATCAACGCCAACCACGACAGGCTGGTCATCAATGTCAAACCAATCAGGAAGATCGCCAGCAACAGCAACGAGCCACCCAATGGACCGAAGCCGTACAACTGCTGGCTGACCAACCTGCCAAGTTCACCACCGGCACTGTTGTCCGGCAGCTGGCCCTGTGCGACGTGAAAATTCAATGTCGCCAGCGCAGTGCCGGAGACGACCGTGATCGCAAATCCCGTCAGCCGCACGATCACCGTGCCCCAACCCGGCCCCTTACCACTGGCCGGTACACGAAACACGAGCCAGCCTATGTACATAAAGATGACCGGCAACAGGTAGGACAGGTAGCCGACGAACAAGTACAACAGGTATGAAATCCACGCCCCGATCAGTCCGCCGAGGTTCTTGATTTCCACCTTGGAACTGCTGGTATAGTCCATCGGCTTGTCGAGCGGAGAATAACTGATCAATGTCACGAACAGATAGGCTGCGGTAAAAATAAACAGCAAAAAAATCCCTTCACGCAGATGCTTGGACACATTCGCCGCAGGGGCCTCCGGCGTGGCCGGCTTGGTTTGTTTTTTCTTTTTACTGACCTGCTTTTTTCGTTTTGCTCGCGCCAATTAACTAACCTCTTCTTGCTCAATCACTACCCTGGCCCGCTGCCGGCCGATTCTGCGCCACACGGCCGCCGGTGACCATATCGCCAGTCACTTCCCTGCATGCGTGCCCTATTCTAATCTACTTTATGAAAAAAATACGTTAACAGGCTAATTATTTGTCTTTTTACTGCCCTGTCACGACCCCAGGCTGGCAACACCAGCCGGGAATGCGGACTAAACCAGTGCTTCTCTGACGACCGGATGCACGACCCGGCCGGACTGTACGTTAAGCCCTTTGGATAAACTTTCGACAGATTGCCAGTTTCCAGCGGCAACCAGCTGCACATAAGGCAACAACACGGCCGACAAGGCCTGGGATGCGGTGCGGGGAACAGCGCCGGGAATATTGGTTACCGCAAAATGGCACACCCCGAACTCTCTATAGGTAGGCTGTGCATAGGTCGTCGGCCTGGTCGTCGCAATACAGCCGCCCTGATCGACTGAAATATCCACGATCACACTACCCTCCGGCATGTCCGCCACCATCTTCTCCGTCACCACGACCGGCGCCCGGTTGCCGGGAATCAGTACCGCGCCGATCACCAGGTCAGCACCTGCCAATGACTCGTGCACGGCGTCCTTGTAAGGATACAAGGTAGTGATGTTACTGCCAAGATTGCGTATTTGTTCGAGTTTTTCCCATTTTTTATCAAACACGGTCACATTCGCCCCCAATCCCGCGGCAACCTGGATAGCCGCCGTGCCAGCCTGCCCGGCACCGAGTACCACGACACTGCCGCGTGCGGAAGTGGCTACCCCGCCAAGCAGGACGCCGCTGCCGCCTTGATACTGATATAACAGGGTCGTGCCGATCTGCGCCGCCACCCGGCCCGCGATCTGGCTCATCGGTGCCAGCAGCGGCAGGCTGCCGTGCTCTTCGACCGTCTCGAACGCAATCGCTGCCAGCCCGATCTGCGCCAGCCGCCCGGCCAGCTCCCGGTTCGCTGCCAGGTGCAGGTAGGAAAACAGCACATGCCGCGCCTCGAGCAGGTCGAGTTCTTCGTCGACGGGTTCCTTGACCTTGACGATCAACTCGGTCTGCGCATACAGCTGCCGCATACTGCCGGCGATCTCAGCCCCAGCCGCCTGGTAGGCCTCGTCACTGTAGCCGCTGAGACTGCCCGCCTGAGTCTGTACCACGACCTGGTGCCCGGCCCTGACCAGGTCGGCGCAGGCTGCCGGGATCAACGCGATCCTGCCTTCTGCCACCTTGCTCTCTTTGGGTATTCCGATACGCATTCTGTCTTACCTGCTACTGTCTTCTGTCGACTCACGCTTTACCTGTGTCCGGTGTTTGCGTAACATAGCGTCCACTTCCTTCTGAGACAACAATTGACCGGTTCAGTGCGCTTGGCCGATGCAGACAGCCTGGTTAACGATTGTCTTAGTCAGCTTAGGAAACGAACCCATGAAACGCTAGCAAACAAACAGACTTTACACCGATCTGTTAGGTTTTTATGCAAAACTATCGGCATTTGTAAGGAAATTGGTAAAAACTGAAACCTTTCTCTTAGTATTTGTTCAATATAGAATACCCGGAAGCAACGCAAAAACCCAAGCAGTTCCAGGGTAGTAGAACCCTTTAGTTTTACGTGCCTTGACGACCGACTGACAGGGGACCTGCTTGACCAACCAGGCAGCACGACAGCAGGCTGCTGCCTCACTACTGATGACTGGAGAATTTCGTCGATGAGCGAACCTAAACATGCGCGCTTACTTATCCTTGGCTCCGGACCGGCCGGCTATACCGCCAGTATCTATGCGGCACGTGCAAACCTCGAACCGGTATTGATCACCGGGATGGAAAAAGGCGGCCAACTGACCACGACCACCGAGGTCGATAACTGGCCTGGCGACCACGCCGGGGTACAGGGACCTGAACTGATGGAACGCATGGAAAAGCACGCGTTGCGCTTCAATGTCGATATCGTATTCGACCAGGTCAACCAGGTCGACCTGGGACAAAGGCCGTTTACGCTGACCGGTGACAACGGCCATTATACCTGCGATGCGCTGATCATCGCCACCGGCGCGTCGGCCAAGTACCTCGGTCTGCCGTCGGAGGAACGCTACAAGGGCAAAGGCGTATCGGCCTGCGCGACCTGTGACGGTTTTTTTTATCGCGGCCAGAAAGTGGCAGTCATCGGCGGCGGCAACACCGCGGTCGAGGAAGCACTGTACCTGTCCAACATCGCCGATCACGTCACAGTCGTGCACCGGCGCGACCAGTTCCGCTCGGAAAAGATCCTGTCCGACCAGCTGATCGAAAAATCCCGTTCCGGCAATGTCACTATCGAATGGAATCACACACTCGATGAGGTGCTTGGCGACGATGCCGGTGTCAACGCGATTCGTATCAAGCATGTCAGCGATGGCTCGAGCAAACAGCTCGATGTCTACGGTGTGTTTATCGCGATCGGCCACTCCCCGAATACCGCGCTGTTCGAGGGCCAGCTCGACATGAACGGTGGGTATATCAAAGTCAACACCGGCTCGGACGGCAACGCGACCGCGACCAGCGTCGAAGGCGTATTTGCCGCCGGCGATGTGTCCGATCACGTCTACCGCCAGGCAATCACCTCGGCCGGCACAGGCTGCATGGCAGCACTGGATGCCGAAAAATACCTGGACAGCCTTGGACACAAAAAATAGTCTCGATGCGCCGCGGCCTGGACTGGACATCCGGGTCCTCGGTTCGATCGATGCCATCGATGCCGATGACTGGAACCATTTAGCCACTGCCGGCAACCCGTTTCTGCGACACGAGTTCCTCGCGGCGCTCGAACACAGCGGTTGTGTCGGCACAGACCATGGCTGGCTGCCACGGCACCTGGCAATCTACGAAGACGACACCCTGCTGGCGGCGACACCGCTGTATGTCAAAGACAACTCTTATGGTGAGTTCGTTTTCGACTGGGCCTGGGCCGACGCCTATGAACGCCATGGCGTCGATTACTACCCCAAGCTGGTCAGCGCAATCCCGTATACACCCGCCACCGGCCCGCGCCTGCTGACCAGGGATCCAGCGCGCAGCCAGTCGTTGCGCAAGCTGCTGATCGATGAAACCATACGCCTTGGTGAGCGGCTGGGTGTGTCGTCGGTGCACTGGCTGTTTCCGACCGAGGAGGAAAAAGCACTGCTGCAGCAACAGGACCTGCTGCTGCGGCTGGGCTGCCAGTACCACTGGCACAACCGCGGTTACCGTGACTTCGACGATTTTCTTGGCGCCCTGTCGGCCAAGAAACGCAAGAACATCCGCCAGGAACGCCGGCGTGTGGCCGAAGCCGGGGTCACGGTCGAAATCGTAACGGGCGACCAGGCACAAGCCAGGCACCGGCGGATGGCCAACCACTATTACCGGGTCATCTACGATGACAAGTTCGGCTACCCGACGCTGAACCAGGCTTTCTTCGACGAGGTCTGCGCACGGCTCGGCGACCGCCTGTTGTTGTTTTTCGCCAGGCAGCACGGCGACTATATCGCCGCGGCGATCTGTTTCCAAGGCGACCAGACGCTGTACGGGCGTCATTGGGGATGTGACAGGAAAGTGCATGGACTGCACTTCGAACTATGTTACTACCAGGGGATAGACTACTGCATCACCCACGGACTGCAGCATTTCGAACCCGGCGCCCAGGGCGAACACAAGCTCAGCCGGGGGTTCGTGCCGACCCCGACCTGGTCCGCCCACCAGGTTCACCACCCGGAGTTCAGGCACGCGATCAGCCGCTACCTGGCGCACGAGACGGACGAGATGAAAGACTACATCGATGCATTGACACGGCACACGCCCTACCGCCGCACCGATACCTGTAACACGCAAGAAGATCACGAAAAAAGGTAAACCGCTGCCGCAACGACGGCCACCTGCAGCAGGCACACCCCAAGCGCGACGAAGCGTGCGTGCGCCGAGGCGGCAAAGGCCGCGACAATGATCAGCCCGGCAAAGGCATAGGTCTTGAGATAGACGAACTGGGTCTTCAGCGCATCGATCTGCACTGCAGCCTGACCCTGCTGCAGCAGGTCTTTGACCATCAGCGGTTCCATCAACACCCCGGCCGCCAGTGTGGCCGCCGTATAGATCGCCTGCAGTACCAACAGGCTGACGATGAGACTGTTGCGGACGAAGCAGTTGAGCAATGCATACAACACCATGACCGGCAGTGTCAACATCGACCACAGCACCAGGTTCATCGCAATGTTGCGCGCATCTCCGAACGGCCCGGCCTGCTGTGACTGAATCGGGCCAAGAACAAAAAACGCACCAACGACAGCCAACAGGTAGAGCAGCAGAAACCCCGTGTTGTCGGCAACGATCCGCCGCAATGACAGCCTGGACCAAGTATTAATTTTTCAACAACTCCTCGACCAGTACGACATCCGCCGGTGTATCGACACCATGCCCCGGCGCAGTCTCTGTGATACCGACATGAATCAGGTAGCCATGCCACAGCACCCGCAATTGTTCCAGCGCCTCCTGCTGCTCGCACGCACAGGGTGACAGTGTGGAATACTGTTTCAGAAACCCTGCACGGTAGGCATACAGGCCAAGATGACGAACATACCGGGCCTGTGGCGGCAGGCGTTCGGGCCGGGTAGTGAACGCATCCCGGTTCCAGGGTATCACCGCGCGGCTGAAATACATCGCCTGCTGCGCACCATTGAGCACCACCTTTACCACGTTCGGGTCGAACAACTCGTCCACGCTCGTAATCGGCACGCCCAGTGTCGCGACCACCGTGCGTGGGTGCTGCGCCAGGTCCATTGCCACCTGGCGGATCAGTGCCGGCGC
>JALUUZ010000562.1 GCA_027021095.1 Gammaproteobacteria bacterium | reverse complement strand
GCTCGATTACGACAGAGGAGATGGTCAGCCTGAATGATCCGGAAGACTATAATTCCGCAGCGGTGATCAGGTCCAGGGATGCCGCTGTTCTCAGTACAAAGGAATACTACAGCCTGATATTCAGCGACGCGGAAGACTTCAAGCTTGAATGAATCGTACCGCCGCATCAGCGCAGCCCACGGAAGGGTTGCCGCTTCCAGTCCGCATTTCTCACCACCGTTCGTCGCGAGATGGCGCAAGGGCGCGCCGTATGCACCAAAGTAGGATGCGTCTACGCACCACCTGAATAAGCGTCAGCCCCGCTTCGACAATTGTGTGCGCAGCGTTTCCAGCGCGTCAGTGGGAAAGCCGTTGACGGTCAACTGGCCGTTCCGGTAAACGATGTCTACGCTGTTTGGTGTCGAGCGCCACCTTTGCGGGTCGTCTTTGAGAGACCTGTATCGGTCACTGAGGTAGTGAACTTCCTGGTTGTCTGAGCCTATCCAGGCGCGCTTCATGGAGCGTTGTTTTGCATCGTAGGGCCCGCTGACCAACAGGTCGGTCTGTGCAAGCAGGGCGTTCCAATCCGGGTTGGCGGTTTTGCGGATATGGTGGTAGGTGTAGCCGGTAAACAGCATGATAGAAAGCCCGTGTTGGCGCAGCGTTTTGGCCAGTACCGCCAGCGCGGAGGCCTGCAGTAAGGGCTCCCCGCCAAGAAAAGTAACCCCTTCTATGTTTTTTGTAGTTAATATATCATCGACGAGCTGCGATACAGGCAGGCGATGTTTTGGGGTGATTTCCAGCATTTCCGGATTGCAGCAGCCCCGGCAGCGAAGCGGGCAGCCCTGAACCCACAGTGCATAGCGCTTTCCCGGCCCTTCCGAATGGGTGCATGAGACGGTCATCGCGATATTGAGTTGTGGATCCTGCATGGGTCCGGGTATCTTAGCAGCAAAGTGATTTGTTGTGAATGGTGTGATAGGGTATTCTTGTTGTTGGCGGGACATTACAGAATGAGGTTGGTAAAAGAGTTTGACTGAGCCTGTTGTCAAGGTGGCGCAAAGTGAGTACGAGTTGCTGAGTCTCGCACAAGGCTTGTGGTTGTGCTCCAGTGCGCGGTTGACGGAGTCGTTGATCCGCGAGCCACGTAAACAGCCCCCGAACTATTCCCCGCAGGCGCTGGCACTGTTGCGTGATACCTTGGCGAAAGGGGTGGTCGTCGGGCTTGCGCGCCAGGGTGGTGTGCGGGCCAGGTTCAATCGTCCCACTGGAACCGGCGCAGGTTACTGGTGGCAACGGAATCCGGTGCAACGGCTCGAGTTTACGGAGCAGGCCATGTCGTTGTTGCGCTGGATCCTGGAGTCGGTGCCGCAGCCGGCTGCGGCCAACAGGCTCGATCTCTGTATCAGGGAAACAGGGGATGCCCTGCTGTTGTATTTTGTCTATGCCCGGCTGGTCGAACACGAGTGTCACGGGGCAGCAGTGAGTTCGCCGGCCTTTCGCCACAGTGCATTGTGCTGGCTCGGATATTGTGACAGCCTGGCCAAGGCGGGCCCGCTCAGTATCGAGGAGCTGGACCGACTGGACTTCGAGATCCTGCTGGACGAACAGGCATGGCTGTTCGAGGCGCTGCAAAGACCGCTGACGAGGCGCTGGCTCGGGATCGAAACTGGAAAATCGCAGATCGACGACCCGGTCTACATGACAGACCTCGGTGTCAGCCAGGCGAGACTGCTGGAGCGGCTGGCCGATGCGGCCGCGCGGCACAAGCGTCTCGACCTGTTGTCTTTCGTGTTTCAGGCCGGGGCGCGGATTCTGCGCAACCGCCCGGACCCGGAATACTGGGTAAAGAATCTGCCACAGACGCTGGCGCTGGAGCAGTATACCGACGCGGCCCGTGCATCGATGGCGTTGTTCGAAGCAGTCGAAGCCTGTTATCCAGTGATAGAAGACCTGGCAGCGGCCCGGTTCTTCGACGAGGAGTATGAATACAGCCAGCTGGTCTTGAAGCATTGGCAGGTCTATGGTGAGCGGGGCCTGGAACAGGCGCGGTCGCTGATCAGCCAGGTCAGTGCACTTGACCGGCTGGCAGGTGAGTCAGCGTAGCAGCTTGGCGGGTACTGCGGAACCTGACAAAGGCAGAATCGATAACAAGGAGAAAAACCAGTGAGCAGAGCCTATCGTATTCGCGTGGCGGACACATTGCGCCAGCATGCCGAGATCAAGGACGGGATTCGCACCAGGCTGGAGTTATTGCCGGTACTGCCCGCTGAGCGCATGGCCGCAATCCTGAAGTCACAGCTCGAGGCGCGCGGCTTTACCTGTGACGGTGCAGTCGCGACCCGGGAACTGGGCGAGGGGGTGTCCATTCGCGTCGATATCGAAAGCTCGCACATCGAGATAGTGATGGCAGAGGAGCTTGCACTGCAGGTCTCGGGTGAGTTGAGCCAAGTCGTCGAGGAAGAAGAAGCGGAACAAAGAGAAAAACAGCTGCAGCAGGCGCTGGCCGCACAGCTGTGCAGCAAGGTGGATGAAGCACAGGACGAGGCGCGGCAGGCGCTGACGCAGAAGCTGAAGCGCAGACTGGGAGACATACAGCAGGAGCTCGACCAGCTGGTCAACGCAACGATCGCCACAGCGCTGAAAGAGAAGGCTGCGCAACTGGGCGAAGTCGAAGAAGTCGTCGAGTCGGAAGACGGCTCGATCAGTATACGGATCAACCTATGATACCTGAACAGGAACTTCCGCTGGAGTTGTCCGAATTCGATTCGGTCGATGCCGCCTACCCGGCCGAGTTGAGCCGTTGTGAAGAAGCGCTGCTCGGTGGTCTGCCGGTGTTGGTCGAGTGTGACAAGGAGTTGACTCCCTATTTCTACAAGTCGGTTCGCGACCGGCTCAAGAATACCGGGCGCACCTGCCTGTATCTCGACGGGCGTGCTTCCGCGGACCGGGCCGGTGCGATGCAGACCGGTATCGTCAGCGCCATGGTCAATGAACTGCGCGAGGCGGTGCGCGGTTCGGTCGAACAGGCCCTGATCGTGCTGCCGCACCTCGATCTGTTGACCACCTCGAGCGGCGGGTTGACTACCGAGGCAAAGGAAGTCATCGCCCTGATGTATGAGAACCCGACGATCTTATGGCTGGCGTTCAAGGATCACAGTTTCAGTGTGCCGCAGGTCATCGAGAACCTGTTTCCGCATCGCGAGACGATTATCGGTATCGCACGGGACAGGCTGCAATACCTGGTGACGCAGCGCGAGTGCCGCAAGTTCGGCAGAGGCCTGGACCTGTTCAAGTTATATAAATACGTTTCCGGCATCAACAGCGTACGGCTGCGGCGCCTGCTGAGTTCACTACAGGGAGAGGATTATCCGCAGGATCCGTCACCGGCCTACCAGCAGCTGCGCCGGGCGACGCTGGTCGGCCAGTTGAGTATTCCCGAGGTAGACCTGTACAAGGGGATAGGGGGCTATCACAAGGTCAAGCGGCGGCTCGACAACGAGATTCTCAAGCTGTTGCAGGCGAAAGACAGGCAGGAGGAGGCCAGCCAGGTCGATCACATCGAGTCATTGATCCCCAGGGGGATGATTTTCTGGGGGCCGCCGGGGACAGGGAAAACACTGTTCGCCAAGGCGATGGCCTCGTTTATCGGCGCGGCAGTGATCGTCGTCAGCGGGCCCGAGCTCAAGAGCCGCTGGGTCGGTGAAAGCGAAGAGCAGATCCGGCAGTTGTTCGTGCAGGCACGGACCAGTGCTCCCTGTATTATCATATTCGACGAGTTGGATTCTTTTGCCACAGCGCGTGGTACCTATACCGGCTCCGGGGTCGAGCATTCGATGGTCAACCAGTTACTGACCGAGTTGGACGGCTTCCGTGACAACGAGATGGTGTTCGTCGTCGGCACGACGAATTTTGTCGAATCGCTGGACCCGGCACTGCTGCGGCCCGGCCGCTTCGAATTTCATCTGCATATCCCGTTTCCCGCTGCGGACGACCGGCGCGAGATCTTTGCGATCTATGACCAAAAGTTCGCATTGCAGATGAGCGAGCGCGCACTCGACTATGCAGTCAAACGTACCGAAGACCGTGTCGAAGGCGCGGACACGCTTTATACCGGGGATCATATCCAGGCATTGTGCCGTTCGTTGGCGAGACTGAGGCTGCGCGAGCAACGTACCGATGCGACTGAAGTCGAGGATGTCGAGCGTGCAATGACAGAGTACCTCGACCGGCCGGAGTTGACCACGCAGGAAGAGAAGGTGGTGGCGACCCATGAATGCGGACACGCGATCTGTGCATTGCATTGCAAGCATGCACCGCCGATCGACCGTATTTCGATCCTGGGCGATCTTGCCGGTTCGCTCGGCTTCGTCAAGTACTCGGACCCGGCGAACAAGTACGTGGTGACCGAGGGTTCGCTGCTCGACAGCATCTGTGTGCTGTATGGTGGCCGTGAGGCGGAAGCACTTTTGCTGGACGATATCTCGGTCGGTGCGGCGCAGGACATCGAAACTGCAACGGGGATCGCACGGGCGCTGGTCGAGGAATATGGTTTAGGCCCGAGTTCGATCGCGGTGCGTTCCTACACCAGGTATCCGGACTCCGGCCCGGAACGGCCGGCACTGTCCGAGCACTCCAGGGCATTGCTCGATGAAGCAGTACAGTCGATCCTGGAGATGCAGCGCCAGCGTGCACACCAGATCATCCGTGATCACCAGCAGGAGCTGCTGGCCCTGCGTGAAATACTATTGGAAAAAAAGGTGATCGATTGCCAATTGTTACAACAGGTCGCAGTGGGAAACCCCGGCAGGCCTGCCGCCGGTGCGGCTGGTACACAGGCTGCCGGGGTCACGGCCACGGAGGAAGCGCATGGCGAAAGTTAATATTACACTGGTATGGAACAGTGAGACCCGCAAGCGAGATATCGTCGTCGATTATACCAGCGATGCCGATGCGCTGCCGATGGAGCACGAAGCCGACCATAAGAAACTGCTCGACAGGCTGATCGAAGGCGGACTGTTGAAAGTGGAGGAGGCAGGCCTGCTGCGGGTCAGGCGTGAGCAGGAAGCGGGAGTCGATCTCGACGCAGAACGGCCGGCGTCAGAGGCCGTCCGGCAGGCAGTCAAGAAAGAAAGCTGAAGACCGCCGCATGAACTCGTTTTTATTTAGTACCTGCGAAGAGTTGGAATCTGCCGTCTGTTCCGGGATGATTCCACAGGATGTGCTGCGATCTCCGGCGGTGTTGCAGTGCCGGCCGGACGGCAGTCTGCTGGTTTGCAGTAAGCAGAAGATAAAAAAAACTGAACGTGAAAGGCTGCAAGGCCTGGGGCTGCTGTTGCCACGCAATCACAGGCAGGCAAAGGATGCGGACCGGCACGAGGACGATATTGCGGTACGGCACTGGGCTGAGATAGTCCCACCGCAACCACAGCATGTCGAGCCGGCGGGGTTCAGCCTGGTGCTGTTCCGGCTGAGCGACGGGCAGCAGCTGCAAGCCGTTTCCCGTGAACTGCTGCGCCTGGG
>JALUUZ010000561.1 GCA_027021095.1 Gammaproteobacteria bacterium | reverse complement strand
AGTAAGTAAGAACGACGAACAATGAAAAACGACTGGAAGCAGCAGGGGGAACGCAGTAATGCTTTTACGCTTCGTTTGATTCTGTGGATAGCCCGGCATCTTGGACGCCGTGTCACGCGGCTTTTTCTGTACCCGATCGTCGGTTATTTTCTGTTGACCTCTCCAGCAGCCGTGCGGGCGTCAAAGCACTATCTGGCGAGAGTGTTTGGCAGGCCGGTGGGCCTGCGGCAGGTGGCCAGGCATCTCTATTGTTTTTCAGCGACGATTCTGGACCGGGTGTATTTTCTTACCGATCAGCACTCCCGTTACGAGCTGCAGATACATCACCGTGAAGTCTTTGAGCAGTGTGTCGCGCAGCCTGGGGGCTGCCTGTTACTTGGTACCCACCTGGGCAGTTTCGAGGTTCTGCGTTCACTCGCGGTAAACAGAAGATTTCCGCTGAAGATACTGATGTACCGCGAGCATAATCAGCGTATCAGCAGCCTGCTGGATGCGCTGAACCCGGAGATCAACGACACCGTGATCGATCTTGGTGCCGAGAATGCATTGCTTTTGACCCAGGAAGCATTGCAACAGGGCTATTGTGTCGGTATGCTGGGCGATCGTGTCACGCAGGGAGAGAAGTCGCTCGACTGTGATCTGCTTGGTGCCCGCGCTGCCTTCCCATTGGGTCCGCTGACGCTGGCGGCTGTTTTCAAGGTGCCGGTGGTGCTGTTTTTCGGGCTCTATCGCGGCGGTAACCGCTACGACATTTTTTTCGAGCAGCTGGTCGAGCGGATGACAGCGGATAGAACGCAGCGTCAGCAGCAGGTCGAGTACTGGACCCGGCAGTATGTCAGGCGGATAGAGTACTATGTCAGGCTCGCGCCCTATAACTGGTTCAACTATTTCGACTATTGGAACGATTATTCCGGATAGCCGCCGTGTCGCTCAAACCTTTACCGATAACGTCTTATACAGTTTCCAGTGCTGTGGGCCTGGGCAAACAGGCATTGTTCGATTCGCTGGTCGCCGGCACGAGCGGGCTTAAACCGAACCGCTTTCCTGGTTGTGACCTGGATACCTGTGTCGGCAGCGTCGACGCAGTCGACACAGTGGTCCTGCCTGAAGCGCTCACCGATTTTGACTGCCGCAACAACCGCCTGGTTTACCTTGCGCTGCAGCAGGATGGGTTTGAGGATGCGGTCGAACAGCTGAAACTGCGTTATGGCGCTTCCCGGATCGGGGTATTCCTGGGAACCAGCACATCCGGGATCGAGCACACCGAACGGGCCTACAGGGACCGGGACAGGCAGACTGGCCAGTTGCCGGCGTTCGACTACCTGAAAGTGCATAATACGTTTTCACTGGCTGATTTCGTTCAGCGGCTGTTTGCACTGGATGGCCCGGCACATGTGGTGTCGACCGCCTGCTCGTCGAGCGCCAAGGTGTTTGCCAGCGCGTGGCGGCAGATACAGGCTGGTTTGTGTGACGCGGCGATTGTCGGTGGCGCCGACAGCCTTTGCCTGACCACCTTGTATGGCTTCAATTCGCTTGAACTGGTGTCAGCCGAACCCTGCCGTCCCTGGGACAGGCACCGTAACGGGATCAGCATTGGGGAAGGCGCGGGGTTTGCGATACTTGAATCGCGGCCACAGGCCGGCAGCGGGCTTGCCCTGCTGGGGTTTGGCGAAAGTAGTGATGCGTACCATATGTCGAGCCCTCACCCGCAGGGTAAAGGCGCGGCGCAGGCGATGGCCCAGGCACTGCGTGGTGCAAGGCTTGCCGCCGGGCAGCTCGATTACGTCAATCTGCATGGTACGGCAACGCGGGCCAATGATGCGGCTGAGGATATCGCGGTCACCAGTGTCGCCGGTAATGTGCGTTGCAGTTCGACCAAAGGCTGGACCGGGCATACCTTGGGTGCCGCCGGGATTCTCGGTATGGCCACGGCCTGCCTGTGTATCGAACATGGTTTTCTGCCGGCAAGTCTGCACACCCTGGAACTGGACCCGGCGCTGACAGCGAACGTCCTGTTACGGAACACGGAGGCAAGGGTGGCCAATGTGCTGGTCAATGCATTCGGGTTTGGTGGCAGCAACTGCAGCTTGTTGATCGGCAGGGTGGATTGAACGATGCAGGTTTATCTGAACGGCGTGGGTGTGTATACACCGGGAATGGAAGATTGGGAACAGGCAGCAGCTGTTCTGGCCGGGAACAGGCCCTATGTGTGTGGTGAAGAGAAGAAGATTCAGCTGCAGCTGTTGCAGCCCAACGAACGCAGGCGGACGACAAAATTGATCCGGCTGGCGCTGGAGGTCGCACAGCAGGCGGCCGGCACGGAATCGGCGGCAGACTATGCCACGGTTTTTGCTGCATCCGATGGTGATCACGAAGTGGTCGATAAGATGTGCATGGCACTGACCCTGCCTGAGCATCCAGTGTCGCCGACCAACTTTCACAATTCCGTGCACAATGCGCCGGCGGGCTACTGGGCGATCGCCGCCGCAGCGACGGCGGGATCGACCAGCCTGTGTGCCTGTGACGAGAGTTTTGCTGCCGGCTTGCTGGAAGCCAGTGCGCTGGTCGAGGTGGAAAAACGGCCGCTGTTGCTGGTGGCCTACGACTATCCGCCGCCGATGCCCTTGGCAACGCTGCGGACGATGGATGCGATCTTTGGGGTTGCTTTTCTGCTTGCGCCTGAGCCGAGTCAGGATTCGATAGCGAGTCTGCAAGTCGCGTTCGGCGGGCAGGGCCGGTACAGTCAATGCAGCGAGCCGGGGCTGGAGGTGTTGCGGCAGTCCAACCCGGCGGCCCGCAGCCTGCCGCTGCTGGAGTTGCTGGCAAGGCGTCAGCCTGGCGAGGTATTGTTGCCGGGCGTGCAGCAGCGCCGGGTCCGGGTGGAGGTCTCTCTGTGTCGGTGATCGGGCGCGAGGAACTGGCGGCGATGATTCCACACAAGGGAACCATGTGTCTGCTCGATCAGGTGGTTCGCTGGGATCAGTGCAGTATCGAATGCACCAGCCTGTCGCATCGCAGGACAGAGAATCCGCTGCGCCATGACGGGAGGATTGCCGCAGTCCATGCCATCGAGTACGGCGCGCAGGCGATGGCAGTACACGGTGCACTGCTTGCCAGCGAGCAGGGACGCTGCCTGAGACCGGGTTACATCGCTGCGCTGCGCAATATCGAGATCGCCTGCAGCACGATCGATGACATCGATCGACCACTGCAGGTCAAAGCCTGGCAGCTGATGGCTGACGGCGGCAATCTCGTGTACCAGTTCGAAGTCAAGGCAGGCAGGGAGTTGGTGGCATCGGGCAGGGTAACGGTGGTCGAAATGGAGGAGAACGAGTGAAGCGCGCATTGGTGACTGGCGGCAGCGGTGATATTGGCGCGGCAATCTGCAGCAGGTTGGCGCAGGCCGGCTTGTTCGTCTATGTACACGCGAACCGTAACCGTGAGCGGGCGCAGGCGGTGGCCGATGAGATTGTAGCAGCAGGCGGACAGGCGGCGGTGATTGTATTCGATGTCACCGACAAGGATACCAGCAGAACTGTACTGGAAGACCTGCTGCAACAGGGTGAGATCCAGGTCGTGGTCAACAATGCAGGGATCCATGATGACGCGATCATGGCGGGGATGAGTCCTGAACAGTGGTCGCGGGTCATCGATGTTTCGCTGCACGGATTCTACAATGTCACTCAGCCGTTGTTGTTGCCGATGATGCGGACCCGCTGGGGCAGAATCGTCAGCCTGTCTTCGGTTGCCGGGGTGATGGGCAATCGTGGACAGGCCAACTACGCAGCCGCAAAATCCGGATTGCATGGCGCAACAAAATCGTTGGCGATCGAAATGGCTTCACGCGGCATCACGGTCAATGCAGTGGCTCCCGGGATCATACAGGGTGAGATGACCGCAGGGGTGTTCGACAAGGAAACGATCAAAAGACTGGTGCCGATGCAGAGACCGGGGACACCGGCAGAGGTTGCCGAGCTGGTCGCGTTCCTGGTATCCGACCAGGCTGCGTATATATCCGGGCAGGTGATCGGTATCAATGGAGCGATGGCCTGAGTGGTGGCGTGTACGACGCACCCTTGCCTGTGCACCCCGCCTGAAAGAAGCCATGGCCGCGTGGGCGGGGGCTTCCAATGTTTTTGTTTTAACTGATACCGCGTAGCAAGTGCTTGGAACGCAGCAGCAGGCCCAGGTAGCGGTGGGTCAGGTACCAATGAACACCCCAGGCCTCCTTGACTATTCTGAGCAGGTTGTGCCGGTTGTAACAGAATTTATCTTCCGCCGGATACATGACACAATCCAGCGCAAAGCCTTTGCATTGCGTTGAAGCCCGGTACAAGTGATAGCGGTTGGTCAGCACGGCGGCACGCCGGCAGCCTGCTTCGCGGATGATGCGGCGGCTGTGGCGTATGTTGTCCAACGTGTGCTGTGAATCTTCCTCCAGCAGAATACGCTGCGGATCTATCCCTTGCCGGGCCAGGTATTCCATGCCGCCACGTGCTTCACTCGGGTCTGTGCCGCTGGTCTTGCCGCCACTGATCAATACTTTGAGTTCAGGTTGCTGTTGTAACAGCAGACAGGCACGATCGAGGCGTTTTTTGAAACCGGGGCCGACGCGTTGCTGTTGCAGACGCATGCCCAGCACCAGCAGGATGTCGATACCGTCGGTGGCGGGCGGCGATTGGTTTGCGTAACGCAGGCAACGCAGGCACAGGTAAAGCAGTGATACCGAGGCGGTGCCGACGATGACCGTATTCGACAGGATAAAGGTAAGCCATTGACTGCGGTTGAGATCCTTGAAACGCGAGCCTGAAACCAGCGAATGGAACGACGCCTTGCACAGGCCCAGCGGGTTCAACCCACGCTTGAGGCCCTGCCACAGCAGGTAGCGGGTGATCAGCAGTGCGTCGCGGCCTGCGCGGAAATGGGATGGCCTGAGATCGTCGCTGTAGATCGCGTCGATACGGATCGAGGTACAACGGTATCCCAGTGCCTTGGCGCGAAACAGGATATCCGTTTCGAACACGAAGCCTTGTGTGTTGGCTGGCCGGGCCTGTAGTTTTTCTAGCAATGATATTGGATAGAGCCGGAAGCCGGACTGGGTGTCATCGATCGGATAACCGATAATCCAGGAAACACAGAAACTGCTGATCTTGTTGGCGTAATAGCGTTTTGCCGGGAAAGAAGTTTTGTCATGCAGGCGCGCGCCAATGATGATCTTTCCGGGGTTTTGCTGTGCAGCACGGATAAACCGTGGAATGTCCTGTGGCCGGTGCTGCCCGTCAGCGTCGAGCGTAATCAGCGCGTCGATTCCAAGTCTGCAGGCGCTGCACATCCCGGTCCAAAGCGAAACGGCCTTGCCGCGGTTCACCGGGTTGCGGATCAATTGCACCGGCAGACCCTGGAGGACGTCGGCAGTGGAGTCGGTCGAGCCGTCGTCGACGATGATCACGTGCGGTGTATAGGCCAGCGCCGCTTCGGCGACACTTCGGATCGTGCCTGCTTCATTGTAGGCAGGGATCAGTACGGCGATATTCATTGTCTGGTCGGCTTGGTGTATTGCTGAAGATAGAAAGTTGTCCCAACGGCA
>JALUUZ010000560.1 GCA_027021095.1 Gammaproteobacteria bacterium | reverse complement strand
GGGCTGACCCAGGGGCGGCGCAGAACCGTGTGGAAAGTCAGTTCTTCTTATCGTCGCGCTTGTCTTCTTTCTCTATGCTTTTGTCATCATCGCGGTCCTTGCTTTGTTCTTTGCTGTCCATGTCATTCTTTTCGTCTCCACTTTCATTGTCGTCGTCATCAGGGTGACGTGCATGCCTTCCTTTGTGCAGGGCCGGATGGTGTTTTCCGTCGGTGTGTTCTTCGCGCTCGATTTCAATCGATTCGGCAACGAGCCGTTTATGCTTGTCGACATGCAGGCGCACGCGGACCTTGGTATTGGGTAACAGCATCTTCCTGTCACCGTTGTGGATGCGGGTGCCGGCTTTCAGGTCGACCTCGATGTGGTTCATACCGATCTGATGTTCCCCGCGCCGTTGTGTGATGTAGCCTTCGAGTATCAACCTGCGGTAGCGTCCAGCGAATGGCAGGCGGGCGGTTTTCTTTATGCTTTTCGCCACCAGCACACCGTGCCGCAGGACGCCGCGGATATCGATGTGGTCTCCCTGCCGCAGCCGCCGGGATTGTAACGTATCACGGCGGATACGCTGTTGATAGACCATGAGGTAGCGGCGGCCGACGGCGGTAACCGGGCCGTGCAGGTAGATTGCACGCGACCCGCGCTGCTGCCGGCCGATATAGCTTGCGATCAGTATACCTTGCTGGTTACGCAGGCCGCTGACATTGAGATAGCTGCCAGGCTGCACGGCCTTCAGGTCGAGCTTGAGATGAGCCGGGATCTTTACGGTTTGTCCTAGGATCTGCAGTTGTCTTCCGTGCCGGTCGATACGGCTTACCGGGCCGCGAACAGCGTACTGGATATGGATCTGCCGTGCAGCGACAGTGCCTTTGTTTGCGGTTACACCAACCGCGACGACCTGGCCGATTGCCAGCTGCCTGGTCGTGCCTGGCCGGCCGTTGATCAGTAACGGGGTATGCCGGCCGTACTGAATACGGATGCCGTTGACACAGATGCTTCCAAACGCGGTAATGGTGCCGATGACACCAGTGCCGCCGATGCCTGAACCGTCAGATTCGTCGTTTGCCGCGGTTTTCCCGGTACCGCCGATATCAGCAGTTTTTCCTGTGCCACCGATGTCGGCTGTTTTCCCTGTTCCCCCTATGTCGCTGACACAGGGTGCCGCGGCGAAGACTGGCGCGATACCCGGTACGGCAGACGAAAACAGCAGGAGCAGAATCTGTAAAAGGCGTTTATGTACGTTCATCGGTGGATGTCTTCAGTCGGTTTTATCATGATCCGTTTTTTCATTGAAAAAATAGATCCCAAAATTGATTCTTTCATTTGGCGCCTGTGAAGCTTCTTTTTCAGCGTCCTGCTGTTGCAGCTTCAGTGCATGCCGGTTGACCTGCTGCAACGCCAGCATACCGTGTTGTTCTGCCAGTTCTTCCAGCTCGCGGACGGATTCCGGTGACAGCTTGTCATAGTATACGCTGCGCTCCAGAAAACGTTTCTCATGTCCTGACAGGTTGTGGGCAGCCGCGGCGATATGGTCGCGCAGGTTGTTGCCAAAGTAAAAGGCGAGTTCATCGAAGCCCTGCTCAGGAACAAAGGCTTCTGTGTTCAGCGAGATCACATCGTCCTGCATATGTACTATGCCGAGCCGCAGCCATTCATCGAGTACCACCCTGGGCCTGATGTCTTTGTTGACTGAGCTGACCAGTTCTTCGAACGAGGGCTTGTCTGCCTCTTCGGCGTGACGGGGCAGTGGCAGTGGGTGACCGTTTTGATCGAGATAACGCGGCAGCCCGGTCCAGCGTGAAACCAGCAGTGCGCCGAAGGTTACCGTCGCCGGGGGCTCAGACGGGTCGTGGTGTTGGTTGCGAATCCGCTTGACGTCCTTGCGGTGAATACCGGTCAGCAGGTTGATACGGCTGTCTGTCTGTCTTTTTCCAGGGATCGCAAAATCCTGCTCGGCGACTTCGATATAGAGGTTTTTCAGCCATTGCGAGAATACCGGGTAAGTGATTCCGCGGCTGAGCAGTAGTTTGACCAGGGGGCGAAGCAGTTTTTCCAGTGCTCGAATCAATGACGCGGGCTGTTGTCCAGGCTCAACAGGTGTTCCATTATTGTTCATAGTTTAGATTGTAAATGTAGGTGGGAAAATTATCCACCCAATTAACCCATTGTTTATAAAAGGTAATTAGTCAAATTCCTTAGGTTTGAGACGGTTGTCAGCCGTGTTGTCAAATTGTTAAGTGGTTCTCATATCTTTATATTGACGTGTGAAAATATCACACGTATACTCAATTCCAAGGTTAAAGGCTCCTGGTAAGTTTACCGATTAGGGGGCAGGGTTCAACAGCTAATCATCGTCACATCACTCACGGGAGAGACGGGTATGCAAAAATTCATGCGTTTTAAGAGATATTTCATGCACTTGCTGATGTTGGCCGTGATCGGGCTGTCGTTTTCCGCCTTGGCCGGCACAGAAGTGTCTATTCAGCAACATGGCTTGATGTTGGCGGCCACCGACTCACAGTCTGAGGTTGACAGTCGTTCGGACAGCCGCTCAGATTCCAGGTCTGATGCCATGTCAAACGAGAGATCGGATGACAACAGGCCGGATGATGACAAGGACGACAATAAGCCGGAGGCACCGGAGAAGCCGGAAAAAGACAGCTGATTCAGTCAGCCGGATACAATACAGTTGAGGTAATAAAGCACTACGACAATAAAGTTTCTGCGGCTTGTAGCGCAACCCTGGTTATAAAATGGCGCTTATAACCAGGGTTTTTTTATCCCTTCTTCGAATGTACAGGCTATCGTCTGTAATCCCACCGGTTTGCCACGGGAGTCCCGCCGGGAAAACAGCGTACCGGTGCCTTGGCTTCAACCAGCTTCAGTGCTTTTGAAAACGGTACCGACTCGGCCTTGATCTTTTTCGTGTAGCGCTGGATTGCCTGACTGTAGGCTTTTTTATAGCATTCTTCCTTTGATGAGTAGACTGGGAAAATCGAGTATTCCCAGTGATCCTTGTTCCACCAGTCCGCGAACCAGAAATTCTTGAAATTCCGGTCGAATACCTTGGCACGTGCAAAGCTGTCGGAGAAGGCCCAGCGCTTATTCAGTTTTTTTATCTTGAGGATCAGTTTCGGGTCTTCGACATAACGGCGTTTCTGTGCGCTGGATCCCCAGCAATCCATGCTGTCACAACCTTTGTTGGCGTAGAGTATCATCAGCACAAAAAACGCTGCAAAAACTGATAGAATTGCGATTTGTTTACTGTTCTTGGACATGATAGGCTCCATGGTTTTATATCGTATCACCAGCGGAAACCCTGTTTTTCAGAGCTTCTTTGAGAATAATTGCTGCTATGTTGCTAGTCGGCACAAGGAAAGTGTCCTTTAGTGTCAGTCAGATGCCATTTGTGTGTTGCAGACCAGACAGTGCTAAATCCATGCCAAGCGGTATCGGTATAGAGGTGTCGATAAGTCAATGATGTTGTCAGTTTTGCCGTATTTTCTGTTGCTTGTCTTGTTGATCCCTGGTTCGATACATACCGCACTGGCAGCGGATAGTGTGGTGCCGAAGGCGCCCGTGACTGTGCAGGACAAGGACATTGTCAAGGCGGAAGCGTTACGCAAGAAGGGCGATTACAGGCAGGCGATCCTATATTATAAGAAAGGGCTGGTCAGCAGCAGAAAGAAATTTGGCCGGGAAAGTCTATATGTGGCGGCGATTTACCATCACGTCGGCCTGGCCTACGCGGCGGACAAGAATACCGACAGGGCGTTGGCCAATATGCTGCTGAGCCTGGAGATCAAACTCAAACACCTGCACCCGGAGCACCCTGCGCTGGCAAATGATTACAATAATCTTGGTTTCGTCTACAAGATGAACCGGGATTACACCAAGGCGTTGGAATACCTGAAGCTTGCACAGCTGTTGAAGCTCAACCGCTACGGTATTCTGCACCCCGAGATTGCAGCCGGTTACCTGAATGTCGGCGTGGTTTACAAAAGCAAGAAAGACTATAAGCGTGCGTTGCATTATTACCGCAAGGCGTTGGAGATCGCAAACAAGACGCTGCCGCCCGGCCATTTTTACCTGATCAGCGTGTATCATAATCTTGGGGTGGCCCATTATGAACAGGGCAATCTGAAAAAATCGATCGGCTTTTTTCAACGGGCGATTGCGCTTGAGCTGAAGAACAAAAAACTCAACGCGGCACGCGTGGCGATTCAGTGCGATTATCTAGGGCAGGCTTACCAGAAGCTTGGCGATCATCAGCGCGCTGTCAAGTATTTCAAGATCGCACTGAACATGCAGCTGGTCAGGTTCGGAAAGTCGCATCCGCAGACGAAAGCGAGCCTGGACAAGTTGCTGGCAGCGAAGAAGCTTGCGGCCTCGCCCGGTTCGACTTTGGGGCGCTGAGACGGTACAATATCCGCACGGGGATCGTGGGACGCTGGCCATTCAATAACATCGAAGGCCGTTCAATCACATCGAAATTCGCCTGTGGCGGAGTGTATGGAAAGCAGTCGTTTGCAGGGGCCGTCCCTGGCAACCCTTAAATGAAATACAACCAGAGACTGATTATGCCGATTACAAACTTTGTTATTTCAGTTGATGATGAAGGCCGCGGCACGTTTGTCCCGTCTGCGGACGGGGTGGAAATCTACGATCTGCCAGGGTTGATCGTCGACCATCAAGCGCTTGCCGCTGAAGAGAAGACCCGGTTGCTCGAGCTGCTCGAGGAGATCAACCTGCGTGTCAAGCAGATGGAGTGCGACGAAATATTGAAAGCCTGCGGCGGCGCGGTGGAAGAGCAAGCTGCTGCGGAGGCTGCTGTTGAGACTGAGGCGGAGACTGGGGGAGAGGACAAAGCCGGTGACGACTCACTCGAGTCGCAGCTGGCTGCGCTGTCTGCCACCACGCTGGTCACGGAAGGTGGGCCGGTGATCGATCAGTACAACAGCTGGCTGCTCGGCATCGCTGCGGTGACCATCAGCTTGATCGTCGTTAGTATGGATACCCTGGCGCCGGTATTCACCATGAGCGGAATCGGCTACGCGGTGTATGCGCTGATTGGTTCGGCGTTGTTTGGCATGCTGGCCAAGTTCAGTGGTATCGCTTACCGGGCTGCCGTGGCGTTGAACAAAAGACTCGAACAAGTCTTGGGGCGGCAGCTGTCGGCGGACAAGGCAGCATTGGACACCGACAGGATCGTTTCCCAGGTGGTGTCTGCATGGCCTGCACCCTTCAGGTGGCTGTACCGGTTGCGGTATGGCAACAAGGACAAGGCCAGGCAGCGTATCGTCGAGCAGTACAGCTGGAAGAAAGCGCTTGGCAGTCTGTATTGGCAGTATTTCTGGGTCATCGTGCAGTCGCTGGCCTTTGCGGTGTTTGCGGTGCTTGCGGTACTGAGCATCAAATAAATGATCGTGTACGTTTGGGGTGCGCCGTGCACACTAAACGAGACTGTGCACATTTCTCTCCTGTTGAACTTGTATTTGGTGCGTATCCTGCCGGAATGATTTCGTGCATCGTGCATGCGTGATGCACAGTGAGTGCATCGACACAAGAACCCTTATCAGGGATTCCTTATATGTTAAGATGGGATTGATTTCACATTTTGGCAGGCTGATGTTA
>JALUUZ010000559.1 GCA_027021095.1 Gammaproteobacteria bacterium | reverse complement strand
CGAACTGGATCGGATTCACATCCCTGACGCACCACGGGACGTGCTGGCACAGCATATCGTCGCCGAGGTGGCCAACGACGAATGGAATACCAAGGCACTATACAGTCTGTTCAGCCGCGCACGCCCTTACCAGAATCTGCACTACAGCGAATTCACTGATGTCGTGCAAATGCTCGCCGACGGCTATACCACCCGCCGCGGGCGTCGGGGTGCTTACCTGCACTGGGACAAGGTCAACAATGTTCTGCGCGGCAGGCGTGGGGCCAAAACCGTGGCTGTCACCAATGGTGGGGCGATTCCTGATCATTTCGACTATGAAGTGGTCTTGCAGCCGGAAGGCCTGGTCATCGGCAGCTTGAATGAAGACTTTGCATTCGAAAGCCTGCCCGGCGATATTTTTCTGCTTGGCAATGTTTCCTACCGGATGCTGAAAATCGAACGCGGCAAGGTCTATGTCGAGGACGCCCAGGGCCAACCGCCCAATATCCCGTTCTGGTTCGGTGAAGCACCGGGCAGGACCGATGAACTTTCCGCCGCTGTCTCGCGGCTGCGCAGCGAGGTGGCGGCGAAACTCGATGCAGGCATCGAGGCCACGACCCTGTGGCTGCTGGAACGCTATCACGTTCCGCTGTCCGCGGCAAAACAGCTTGCCGAATACCTGGCGGCAGCCAAGGCAGTGTTCGACACCATCCCGTCGCACGAGCAGATCCTATTCGAGCGCTTCTTCGATGAAACCGGCGACATGCATATCGTCATTCATTCGAGTTACGGATCACGTATCAACCGCGCCTGGGGGCTGGCGCTGCGCAAGCGCTTCTGCCGCAAATTCAATTTCGAACTCCAGGCCGCGGCGACCGAAGACAACATCATCCTGTCACTCGGCGCGACACACAGTTTTGCGCTCGACGAGGTAGTCGACTACCTGCATCCAGGTACGGTACGCAATGTATTGATACAGGCCCTGCTGACCGCACCCATGTTCCCGACCCGCTGGCGCTGGGTCGCGAACATCTCACTGGCGGTACCACGTAACCGTAACGGCAAACGGGTTCCAGCGGCGTTTCAGCGCAATGATGCCGAAGACCTGATTGCGCAGGTGTTCCCGGACCAGATTGCATGCCAGGAAAACATCAGCGGCGAACGCGAAGTGCCGGATCACCCGCTGGTCACACAGACCATCGCCGACTGCACGACAGAACTGATGGACGTCGACGGACTGGAACGGCTGTTACAGGCGATCCGCGACCAACAGGTCGAAGTCCACTGTCACGACCTTGCCGGCCCGTCACCGCTGGCCCAGGAGATACTGAACACCAACCCCTACACTTTTCTCGACGATGCACCGGCCGAGGAACGCCGCACGCTCGCCGTACAGCAACGCCGCTACATGGACTCAGCGACCGCCGCCGAGCTTGGGCGCCTCAGCGCCGAGGCGATCGGCAAGGTCAGACGACAGGCCTGGCCGGAAGCGCAGACCAGCGACGAACTGCATGATGTCCTGATGCTGGCCGCTTTCGTCACCGCCAGCGAAGGCCTCGACAATGCCTGGACTCATCTGTTCGATACGCTGCTTGGCCAGCAACGGGCACTGAAACTTTCCCCGTGCCCGGAAACGACCCTGTGGATCGCGCGTGAACGCCTGCATGAATTTGCACTGGCGTTTCCGGACATGACACGGCAACCGGACCTGCAGCCACTGCCGGACAGCAAACCGACGACGGCGGAAAAGGCCTTGGTCGAAATCCTGCGCAGCCGGCTCGAGGTGCTGGGGCCGGTCACCACCCGGACACTGTTTCAGCCCTGCCTGCCCGTGGCACAACAACTGACTGACGAGGAAACCGCGCCGCGGAGCTCACGGTTGCACACCGCGCTGACGATGCTCGAACAGGAAGGCTTTGCCGTGCAGGGTGTTTTCTCGCCAGGCGCCACCGAAACCGAATGGTGCGACCGTG
This sequence comes from Gammaproteobacteria bacterium, assembly GCA_027021095.1. Classification (GTDB taxonomy): domain Bacteria; phylum Pseudomonadota; class Gammaproteobacteria; order SZUA-21; family SZUA-21; genus SZUA-21. The sequence goes on along the minus strand of JALUUZ010000559.1, from coordinate 3,710 downwards.
GCCTGCTGGCACGGATTCACCGCTACACGCTGAAACAACTGCGCAGTGAAATCGAACCTGTCTCGCCAGCACACTTTATGCGTTTTCTGTTTCACTGGCAGCATATCGCCGAACCCCTCGAAGGCCAGGAAGCCATTGCGTCGATCTTGCTGCAGCTCGATGGCATCTCGGTTCCGGCCGCCGCGTGGGAAAAGGAAGTACTGCCGGCCCGGGTCAAACACTATGCGTCGAACATGCTCGACAACCTGACCGCCAGCGGCCGCTATACCTGGCTGCGGCTGCGCAGGAAAACGAAACCCGAAGCCAAGTCCCCGGTGCTCAGCATCACGCCGCTGGCGATCGTCGCCCGCGAACACCTGCCTTACTGGCGCCAACTGCACCCAGGCTGTATAAAACAGCAAGACACGTTGAGCAGTGACGCACGCAAGGTCTTCGATTTTCTACAGCAGGCAGGCGCGAGCTTCTTTGTCGATATCGTACGGCACACAGGGCTGCTGCGCAGCCAGTGCGAACGGGCGTTGGCCGAACTGGTCGCCAGCGGCCTGGGCACGGCGGACAGCTTTGCCGGGCTTCGCGCACTGGTCTGTCCTGCCACCAAGCGCCACGGGACCGGGCCTCGCTCGCCGCGGCGGCGCCTCCGTGGCGGCAGAATCGATGAGGCCGGGCGTTGGTCACTGCTGGCCACGGCAGCGGGCACAGACCTGGCGCCCGCCTCGAAACCAGCACGGCTTCAGGCTGAACCGTTGGAGTTTATCGCCAACGTCCTGCTGCAGCGCTACGGCGTCGTGTTCCGGAAACTGCTCGAACGCGAACCGGGACTGCCGCCATGGCGCGAGCTGCTGTATGTCTACCGGGGGATGGAAGCACGTGGCGAGATCCGGGGCGGTCGTTTCGTCGCAGGGTTCAGTGGTGAACACTATGCGCTGCCGGATGCGGTCGGCAGCCTGCGGCGGCTGAGCAAAGAGGTGAACGATGACGAATACATCTCGATTGCTGCGATCGACCCGTTGAACCTGACCGGGGTCATTACACCCGGCGAACGCATACCGGCTGTTTCCGGCAACCGCATCCTGTACCATCAAGGCACACCGGTCGCCGTCAGCGTTGCCGGAAACATAAAATTCTTCGGCACACACGACACGCTGGACGAATGGGCGATCCGCAACGCGCTGCTCGGTACCCACCGGTTTAGCGCGCCTATGCAGCCGCACAGGCCGAATTAAGATATATCGGAAACCGTCGGCAGGTCGGTCCGGTCCTTAACGATATGCACGTCGCGTTGTGGAAAAGGAATCGTGATCCCATGTGCCTTGAACAAACGCCAGATCCCCAGGTTGACCAATGACTTGATCCCACCGATTCCACGCTCCGGATCACGTATCCACAGGCGCAGCTCCAGTTCCATGCCGTTGTCGCCGAACCGCAGCAACCTGCCCTGCGGGCCTGGATTGTCGAGCACACGGTCGATCCCGGCACATGCCTGTATCATCAACTCGATCGCCTGCTCCGGATCATCGGCATAGCTGATCTGTACCGGCAGCTTCAACCGTACCTTGCGGTCACTGTAACTCCAATTGGTCACTTCCGAGGTAATCAGGTTTTCATTTGGAATCAGTGTCTCGACACCATCGCGGTCACGCACTACGATATAACGCGCATGCAGCTCCTGTACCCAGCCAAAACGATTGCCGACCGTAATCACGTCACCCGGCCTGATCGAGCGATCGAACAACAGGATAAAGCCACTGATAAAATTGCTGGCGATACGCTGCAAGCCGAAACCAAGCCCGACGCCCAGCGCCCCACCAAAGACATGCAATGACGTCAGGTCGACCCCGGTACTGCCGATCGCCAGCAGGAGAGCCAGCGTATACAGTATAAACTTGCTGAACTTGACCAGGCCGACACGCATACTGGCATTGAGATGTGGCGACTTGACGACATTCTGCTCGATCAAGCGCGCAAGCCATCCGGCGACAACGATAAACACGACGATCGTCAGCAGCAGCTTGATCAACGACCAAAGTGAAAATTTCGACTTGCCGAGCGGAATCGCAAAGGCCTCCAGCCAGCGGATGATCTCCTGGTGCCAGTCGAGCAGGTAGAGTGCAAACACCGTCCAGATCACGATACTGATCGCGCCCTCCCAGGCTTTCAGCATCGGGCTTGGACTGAACACGCGCCGGAGGATGAACACACAGACCCGGACCCCGGCGAACGACAACAACAACGGGATCGCGATCGTATCGACCAGCCAGATAGTGAATCCCAGCGATTCGAGCAACAAGGCGCCCAGGTAGACCAGGGTAAAGGTCGTCAACGGAAAGACCGCCCGCTCGGTGCTGCGGATCGTTGCCCTGGCAAACCCTTTCTTTTCCTTCTCGCCCAGGCGCCTGTGCACCAGCCGGCGCCAACGCAGATGCACCAGCCAGGCCACCAGCCCGCAACCCAGGATCAATGCCAGCTGCAGCCAGCCGGACCAGGAAGAAAACTCACGGACCAGGTGCTGATACAGGTCAGCAAAGATATTGACTTCGGGTTTGCCGCTGCTGTCTGACTGTGCCATGGTCTCCACTGATCGTCTCGTTGCTGCAGTCCTGTAGTTTTGCCTGCAGATCGTTTAAAAAATTCCAAGGAACCGTTTACGCCTCAACTTCGATTCGCAACGCCTCAACTGGCGTTCATACCGCCTTGCCCGGCGCTGCACCTGGCGCGCGGCACGCATCAACCAGCGCTTACGACGGTAACTGCGGCGTGCATAGCCTCCGTGGCCTTCATGATAAGCGAGGTACAGATTATAAGCATCCTTTTTGTCGATACCAAGCTTGCGGTGGCTCTTGTCGTTGTACCAGCCGATAAAATCGACCACATATTTGAATTCATCCCGGTCCGCCCAACGCCGGCCCGTTTCACGTTTATAAGTCTTCCAGGTACGCTTGACGACCTGTCCGTACCCAAAGGCCGAGGACTTGCGTTTCCATGGGATGACCCACAACAACTTGCGGCGCGGCGCCTTGGCATTGTGACGAAAACCGGACTCCTGGTAGATAAACGACAGCTGCACACCGATCGGCGTACCCCATTTGCGATAACTTTTACGGGTATACTTGTACCATTTGCGCTTGTCATCGAAAAGCTCACAACTGTCATAGGTGTTTGCCGGCTTCTTTACACTGCACGCCGATACCGACAACACTACCAACGCCAACAAACCCGGTCCTGCTTTCATTCCGACTCCTTTGTCTGCCGGCACGGCAAGCCATGGCCGGCATTGACACTGTAAGTAACTCGATCCAGGAAGCAACTCAATCCAATCAGACTGCACAAATCACCACAGCAGTGCATGCAAAAAACAGCAGTGCATGCAAAAATATTATAGAATAGATTGCACCATGAAGCATCATACAAGCAAACAGACTCCCGGGAAAATCGGGTTTATCAGCCTGGGCTGCCCAAAAGCGCTGGTCGATTCCGAGCGAATCCTGACCCTGTTACAGGAACAGGGCTACGAAATAGGCGCTGATTACACCGGCGCCGACATTATCATCATCAACACCTGCGGGTTTATCGAAGACGCAGTCGATGAATCGATGGAAACCATCGACGAAGCACTGCAGCGCAACGGCAAGGTCATCGTCACCGGCTGCCTTGGCGCCAAAGAGGGGCTGGTGCAGGAGCACTTTCCCGAAGTCCTGGCAGTGACCGGCCCG
>JALUUZ010000558.1 GCA_027021095.1 Gammaproteobacteria bacterium | reverse complement strand
AAATGCGGGCTGGCCCAGAGGCGGCGCAGAAAAAAGCTTGCGGACCGCGGGAGCATTCAGGCGGAGGTTGACAGAATCACGACCCGTCAAAGCAAATCATACGGGAAGTGGTGCGTAAACGCACCCTGCCCCGCCTTGGTGACCCGCACTATTTCTTCATTTTACTCAGCATCTCCAAGTCTGCCTTGGCCTGCTTGACGATCGCCTGGTTTTTGCAGGACGACACGATCTGCTTCAATGTCGTGGTGGCGTTGTTCTTGTCTTTCTGTGCCAGGTAAACACCGGCGATGTTGCCCAGCACCACGCAGTCGCTGCGATCGATGCCATGCGCCTTCTTCAAATAGGTCAAGGCCTTGTTGAATTCTTTTTTGCCAAAATAATACCCGCCCAGGCTGTTGAGCGAAAAGATGTTGTCCGGGAAAGTATCGAGTGTCAGTTTGGCAATCTTCAGAAACCGCTCATCGGCCTGCTTGCTTCCCTGGTACTGGTAGTGATCCATGTACTGCAACATGACACGCGGCAATACATCAACGGCATTCTGTAGCGGTTTGCCGTCATACCATTTGACGGTCTTGGGTTTTTCTTTGTACAACTTCAGTGCAGCCTGCAGGTTTTTGAACTGTGCGTCGAACTGTCCCAAGTGTTGGTTGGCTAATGCCAGGCCAAAATAGATATCCAGCCTGTCCGGCGCCATGGCCAACGCCTTGGTATACGCCTCTAGTGCCACTTTCGACAAACCCTGGTCGAAAGTGACCTTGGCAGGCATCATCGGCTGTTGCGATTGTTTACCGGTGGCAGACTTTTTCGGTGCTTCGACCTTGCGTGACTTATTCAAATAGTAACCTGCTTTCAGCAACAGAAGATCGAGATTTTTCGGTTCTGCTTTAAGCCACTTGGCAAACAGTACTGCGGCCTGTTTCGGCTCCTTGCCCTTCAACTGCTCCGCTCTTTGTTTGTTCGTTTCCGCAGACACCAGTCCAATTTGGCTTAACAACAATACAAGACTCATCAATAGTTTCATCATTCTCTCCATCAAACATCTAAACAGGATCAACCCAAGAAGAATTCTTCCGGAGTATACCAAAATTTAGATGAATACAGGCTTAATTCCCGGGCGCCCGGCAAACCTGTGTGTCATGCACAGCTCAACTGCTTGAGCTCATGCCTCTGCGTAAGGTCCCTTTTCCAAACCTGTCGTTGATCCGGTCTGTCAGTGCATCGATCTTGCGGCTTTGCTCCTGTGCACGCGGTTCCAATTCCAGCAACGCCTGCGCCTGCCGCCGGTGGCTTAGTTTCGACATACCGAGTCCAAGCAGCCGCAGCGGTGCCGGGTCTGCTTCGCGTGCCGCCAACAGCAGTGCCTTGGCTGCCTGCCAGATCGTTGCCGTCGAATCAGTGGCCGCCAAACGACACGACCTGGTCCTGGTCTGAAAACTCTGGTTGCGAAACTTCAGGTTCAGGCAACTGCCCTTCAGCCCTTTTTTGCGCAACCGCCAACCAAGCTGTTCTGCAAGACCAAGCAAAATACCGAGCAGGCTCTCGGTGGCGCTGATATCGGTGGCAAAGGTCAACTCATGCGACACCGACTTGCTGTGGCGCTCCGGCTCGACCGGACGTCTGTCGATACCATTGGCCAGTTCCCAGGCCTTGATGCCCTGCACACCAAACTCAGCGGAAAAGTACTCTTTTGGCCGGCAGCGAATATCCTTGATCGTCGCGATTCCCAAGGTACGGTAACGTGCGATCGTCTTGTCGCCGAGTCCCCAGATATACTTTATCGGCAAGGGATCAAGAAACGGTTGCTCCTCACCCCGCGGCACGAAAAGGCACCCATCCGGCTTGTCGAGTTCGCTGGCGATCTTGGCGATAAACTTGTTGCTCGCCGTTCCGACCGATGCAGTCAAGCCCAGCTGCGTACGAATGACCTGCCTGATCTCACTGGCGATATGCTGGGCCGGACCGAACAGCCGCTCGCTGGCTGTCACATCCAGGAACGCCTCATCCAGTGCCAAGGGTTCGATATCCGGCGTATAGCGGTAAAAAACAGCCCGTATCTGCTCCGACACCTCGAGATACTTGGGCATATCCACCGGCAGAAGCACCAGTTCCGGGCATAATTTTTTTGCTGTCGCCGTCGGCATCGCGCTGTGTACCCCGTAACGCCTGGCCGCATAGCTGGCGGCCGCCACCACACCGCGATGCTCACTGCTGCCACCAACCACGACCGGCCTGCCAGTCAGTTCCGGACGGTCACGAATCTCTACCGACGCATAGAATGCGTCCATGTCGACATGAATAATCATTTTGGCGACAACAGCAATGCGGATTCCTGCAGGCGTTGCAAACCTTTGTCCGCAAAGCGTGGATGGTCTTCGATCACATTCCCGGTGGACAGCGACGACACCTCGAAACGGTGACCGAAAAGGCGTTGCACCTCGTCAAGCTCAACCGAAAACGGCGGGCCAGGCATGGCCTGCTGTGGATAACTCAAGGTAATCAGGAAAATCCGTGTATGTGGCTGTAACAGGGTCAGCAGCTTGTGCACATAGCGGCGGCGCAGCGCCTGATCCAGTGCCACCAAGGCAGCACGGTCATAAACCAGGTCCAGCGCCGGCAGCTGCTCTGGCTGCAGGGTAAAGAAATCCCCGCGATAAAGCCGCAGATTGCGGCAACACCACAGGTCATGTGCTGCGGGCGATGTCTTTTTTGCGTCTAGCCCGCCTTCCTCTCCGCCGTGCGTAGCAAGACGGTGCAAGGGCGTGGCAGTAGAAGGGGGATGAGAAACGCGGGCTAGCCCATGCTCGTGAAAAAACTCCCGCAGCGCCTGCTCGCTGATCTCGACACCAGTGACACTGCCGCAACGCCGGCTCAGCCAGAGGAGATCCAGGCTTTTACCACACAGCGGCACAAAGACATCGGCAGCGCTTGGAAGCGCCAGCGAATCCCAGTGTTTGCGCAGGTAAGGATTCACCTCCGGCTGATGAAACCCGGTCCGGCCTTCGCGCCAGCGTTGCAACCAGTAGTGTGTGTCCTGCGCGGTCACTATCGAGTATTCGAAAGTCTGCTTAAAATCAGTTAGTACAACCTCTATAATAACAAACTTCGATGACCACTCAACGGACACGAGAGCTGAAATTGAATGCGGTGTTGAAAGACAAAAGCCTGATCACAAATTCGATATCTATCTTATTGATTATTATTGGCTTTTTGTCGCCATGGCTGCAAACGCAGATCCTGCACACCGGGGTGTTTGCGTTTTCCGGCGCGATCACCAACTGGCTGGCGGTACACATGCTGTTCGAGCGGGTACCGTTGCTGTACGGCTCCGGCGTGATCCCGAACCAGTTCGAGAAATTCCGCGGTGCGCTGCGCGACCTGATCATGCAACAGTTTTTTACCGCCGAAAATATCGAACGCTTTATCGCCTCGCGCATGATCGATCAGTCACGCCGGATCAACCTGGAACCGATCGTCGACAACATCGACTATGATCAACTGTTCGACAAGCTGCTCGAAACAGTTCAGCAGTCCTCGTTTGGCGCCATGCTCGGGCTGGTCGGCGGTCTCAAGGCGCTGGAACCGCTGCGGCAGCCCTTTGCCGACAAGGTGCGCGACCATCTGCACCAGATGGCCAGGTCGGAATCTTTCCAGGCCACGGTCGCTTCGACGGTCTATGCCAGCGCCTTCCGCGCCGAGATGCACCAAGACATCGAGGAGATCGTCAGCCGCCGGCTCGACGAGATGAGCCCGGAACTGGTGAAAGTCATCACCGAGCGTATGATCAAACAGCACTTAGGATGGCTGGTAGTCTGGGGCGGCGTCTTTGGTGGTATAATCGGGCTGTTGTTCAGCCTCTTGAAACTCTGAACAGGAACAATAATGGCCGTAAAAAAAGTACTGCGCATCGGCAACCCGCTGTTGAAAACCCGCTGCAGGTCCATTACCGAATTCGACACCAGCGAGCTGCACACCTTGATCCAGGACATGCGTGATACCATGCAGGCGGAACAGGGGGCCGGGCTGGCCGCAATCCAGATCGGTATACCGCTGCGGCTGGTGATCTTTTCGGTCGACGCTAACCCGCGCTACCCCGAGGCCGAGCCGATCCCGGAAACCGTGCTGATCAATCCGGTCATCGAGCCGGTCGGCACAGGCATGGAAACCGACTGGGAAGGCTGTCTGAGTGTACCGGGCCTGCGCGGCCTGGTACCACGCTACCAAACGATTCGCTATACGGGCACTGATCAGTACGGCCAACCAATCGCTACCACTGCCAGCGGGTTCCATGCACGGGTGGTTCAACATGAAGTCGACCACCTGGACGGTATACTCTACGTCGAACGTATGCAGGACATGAAAAGCTTCGGCTTCGTCGAAGAACTTGCAGCGGCAGGTGTGTTCGAACGCCAGTGCATCCCATGTGAAACCAGCGGCGAATGAAGCCCAAGCTGTATTTTTTCGGCGCCGACTGCAGACTGTCGTTCCTGGTACTAAAACAGCTGTGTGAACGCCGCCTGGGGATGATTCGTGCTGTGTATTCCCCGGCACCGGCCAAGGATGACGGTCTGCGCAACCTGCCGGTCACTACACGCGGTTCCGAGACCGAACTTGCCCGACTCGGGCTCGAGTATGACATTCCCTGTCTGACACGACAGCCACCAGCCTGTCCCGGTTCCCCGGCGCAGGCACACGAAAGCCTGTTGCTGTCAGTCTGCTACCCCAGGCGGTTACCGACTCGGCTGCTGTCACAGTTTTCGCTGGCTGTCAATCTGCATCCATCGATGCTGCCCGCCTACCGCGGCCCGGCGCCGTTGTTCTGGCAGTTGCGTGACGATCGTCGGCAAATCGGTGTGACACTGCACCACCTCGACAGCGACCTGGATACCGGCCCGGTCTGCCTGCAACAGCCCCTGGACTTGGCCGACGACGACACGCTGGAAACGATCGAGCATAAAATCACATCGCTCGGCGTCCAACTGATCGGACAACTGATCACGCTGTACACCAACGACCGGCCGATTCCAAGCACCGCACAGTCCACACTCGGCAGTGCCAGTTACCAGGGATTTCCACAAGCGCAAGACTACATCATCCCGTGCAACTGGACAGCCACACATGCGTACCGTTTTACCCGCGGCGCCACGGCATTCACCCGCCAGCTGCCATTCCAGCTGCAATGTGATAAGACGCGCTTTCATTTAGGCGCGGCAAGTGCGCTCGCACCGCGCCTGGCTGGAACGGGCAGTACAAGCTATGTGATCGATTCGGAAAAAAACCTGCGCATCCAGTTTGCTGATGCCAGCGTGGTCTTTGACAGCAGCAATTATCGTTTTGGTGCGCGCGACACGCCCTTTGGGGCGTAATAGTTCTTTACCGTAAATCATATGGGAAGTGGTGCGTAAACGCACCCTACCAGGTGTAAAGCACCCGGAGATCGCTTGGAGCCTGAACCCGCGGTCCGGAAGTTTTTTCTGCAACATTGCTAAGCCCGCCTTTCTTACCACCGTTCGTCACGAGACGGTTCAAGGGTGCGGCCTGGGTGGCTTTCGCGACCGAGGTGCGCGCAGGCAAGTAGGGTGCGTTGTACGCACCGCCACCACGACCAATCACATCACGCGAAGAGGGTTTTACACGCTGGCTCGCCGACAGAGTGAAAGCCAGCCAGGG
>JALUUZ010000557.1 GCA_027021095.1 Gammaproteobacteria bacterium | reverse complement strand
GGAACACCAGGTCCAGGTGCCCGTCACCGTTGACATCCAGTAACTTGTAACCCTTGTACCGTGGCTTCATTTCCTTGTTATACAACTGCAACAAGATTTTCGCTTCCATGTACGGCGGTTTGTCCAGGTACTCCATCTTGACGTACTCTTTGGTCAACAGCTTTTTCATATCGATATCGCGCACACGCTTGACGTCCGTAATCGATGGTGTCATCCGCAACGTATAGAAATACGGCAGGTAACGCGGCTTTCTGACCCCCACGACACAATAGTAAACATCAAATTCGATTTTCCTGACATTACCTTTGGTCACATGCTTGATGATCGGCTTGAGCTTCCTGTGCTTGTAGCGGCTCTTTCTTTCGATGATCTTCTTCATGCGCACCACTTCGCGCAGGCTGGTACGCCGGGACAGAAAAAAGGCATTGTTTTCCGAGGTGTTGTTGAAATCCTCGGTGGGCAGCCGGTCGACGGCCTTCAACGACTTGGGCAGAGAGCTGAAAATCGCGTCACTGTAAATCCACAGCAGATGACTTGGTAAACGCGAACTGTAATCAGGATTGATTGCACCCGCGGTCCGGCAGGTCAACTTCTCGCGCAACCCGGCCTTTCTTCTGGCGATATACAAACGGCAAAGCATTCCCCGGTCGACCCGTTCCGGACCGTTGGTATAGGTACCATCGAGTGATTTACAGGATGCGTTGGTAAACTTCGCCGCCCTGTCCTTGACGATATGCCGGTACAGGCAGTGGTAACTGGTACAGGCGTCGAGTGGACCTTTTTTGACCGCCACCTTTTTTTTCTGTGCCTTGCTGTCACGCTGCGCTTTGGTCGCGGCCTTTTCGTCTGCATGAACGGCAGACAACAACAATACTGCCGCAATCGCAAATAAACGAGTCAACACGACTTGCATACCAGTCTCCTTAAACAAAAAAAATGCCTAAAATTCTCGATCGCCAGTAACAGACAAGTGAAACAACTGTGTGCGTCAGGCACATGGCCGTCGGCCATTATAAAGCAAAACCACTCACCGATTAACAACCTGCGCGGAATTATCTATGCTCGATGGCCGGTCGACGGCGAGTTGCTGCCACGATTCAACCACGGCGGAACTGCCCAACTAATACACAGCAGCCCATAGAAACCACTTGAAATCTGTGCACACAGCCCAAACATATCTTTTAGCTATCATAACTTATATTTATAATAATAACACCCATTGCCGAAAAATTACGTTTAACTAACGTATACAGAAGCAATAACGTTTAAATTAATTTGTTTTTAACACAGCGAATCAAGACTCAGTAAGATGATGGCCAACCCGTACTTCTCACCCTCGTGCACAGCGCGAGGGTGCGCATAGGTGGGCTTCGCGGCCGGGCGCGCCATAGCGCTGCCGCAGCACAAGGGGGGTGAGAAATGCACAACAGTCACTGGGAAACCTTGAACCTGGCTCCGACCCGCGACAAGCAGCTTGTCAGGGATGCGTATTTCAACGCAATCTCCGGCCTTCACCCAGAGAGAGACGCCGGCCTGTTCCAGCGGCTGCGTCATGCCTATGAGCGGTTGATCAGCGAACTGACTATCCCCGAATTTCATACTGCCGCACACCGGCAGCAGGCCGGATTGGAGCCTTATATCAAGACAACGGACAGCGTCGACACCGAGACAGCCACAGCAGCGATCCGTCAGCCACAGAATACAGCGGCACACTATCTGGAAAAGCTGACAGACCGGCTTAAATTCGACAGCCAGCAGTCAGCCGTCTTTTACCTGGAAAAGATCATCAAGGAACCGGATTTCAACAGCTCCACGTTACGCATGGAGTTCGAGCAGGGTTTGCAATACCTGTTGGCTTCGGTGGTGCCGTTCCCTGCACAACTGGCACAACGGGCGATCACTTTGTTTCAATGGCACAACACCCCAAAGCTATCACAGCCGGCATATCTCAGCGCCGTGTCGATGCTGCTGACGCGCCACAAGGCGCAGCAACGGCTGCACGCACTGCGGCAGACAGCCGGCAGGCGCCGCGACCCGCACCGGCGTATCGCAGGCGCATTGCTCGGCCGCCACCGCCCCTGGCATTTCCGCCGGCTGGCCCTGGCCCGGCGCAACCTTAAATTTGCCCGTGACTGGATTGCCGAATTCGAACAGGATTACCCCGGCCTGCTGCCATCGATGCTCGATCCCGGTGTCCTGCGGTGGTGGAAAAACGCCGCGTTCAACCCACGCCTGACCGGACGGCACCTGGTCAATGCCGCGTCGTTGAGTTCGATCTGTACGCTGGTCGTCATGGGCCTCAGCGGCTTTCTGTCTGTCACCCATGAGCTGAACGCACTGGTTCCAACACTGCTGTTCGTGGTGCTGCTGGCAGTCTTCTGCGGCCTGCAATACATAGTCATCCGGCTTTTCTCACGACTTGCCCCGGCCCGTCCGGCACTGCAAAAGACCTGCGGGAAAATCAGGGCACTGTGCAGTGACAAGCTGCACGCACACCTTGCTGTCATGCCGATCTTCATCTTGAGTTTTGCGCTCAGCATCCTGCTCGACGGCAGCCTTGCGGCCTTGTTTGCAGCCATCTCGTACGGCCTGCTGCTGGCGGTGTTTGGTGTTTCGCTGTTTATGATCATCAATTTCGTCGCCCTGGTGCTGAGCTTTATCTACACCTCACAACCCTGGGTTCAACACCTGGTCACAAGCAGCAAATTCAAACTGCATTCTTTTGCCGTGCTCGATATCGCCGTCTCTTATTTTATCATCAATATCCTGCTGATCCTGGCAGGCTGCACCTTACGCGTCGTACTGGGTATCCGCAAGGAATTTCAGGTCGACCAGATGTTCTATGGTTTTCTGATCGTCACCTTGATTCTGATCGTGCACTCTGTTGTGTTTGGTGTGGTTGTGAAATTCTGATTTTTCAGTTGGTGCGCTTGGCGTGTTGGTGCGTACAACGCACCCTACTTTGGAGCATGATATTTATTTGCGGTAAATCCTTTGGTGTGCTGCGCACACCGCCACGACGAGGCAGGGTGCGTTGTACGCACCAACATCACGACAAATTGAATCGTGTCATGTGGTCATCCTTCTACACATGATTCTTACATGCCACGTCATTGCCGATACGTTGGTGCGCTGAGCATGACACTGGACGAGACCTGGTCCAGCGGCTCCGGCCGCGCGATCGCATAACCCTGCACATAGTCGACTTCCAACTCGCGCAGCTGGTAAATAATCTCCTCGTTCTCGACACATTCGGCAATCGTCTTGATTCCCATGATATGCCCGACCTGGTTGATCGCCGCGACCATTGCCCGGTCTATCCGGTTGCTGGCCATGTCGAGTACGAAACTGCCGTCGATCTTCAAATAATCGACCGGCAGATTTTTAAGGTAGGTAAAAGAAGACAAGCCGCTGCCGAAATCATCCAGCGCGAAATGACAGCCCATTTCCTTGAGATGCAGGATAAAACGTTTTGCATGTGCCAGGTTGCTGATCGCCGTCATTTCCGTGATCTCGAAACAGATCCTGTCCGCCGGCACCCCGGTCTGCTCGAGTTCATCACGAATGTATTTCAACAGGCCATCGTCGGTCAATGAATTCCCTGAAAGATTGATGCCAACGATCGTCGGCACCGTGCCGGAAAACGAACCGGCATAGCTTTTCAACGCCGTGTGGATCACCCAGCGGTCGACGGCCGCCATCATGCTGTAGCGCTCCGCGGCCGGTATAAAGTTATCCGGCAGTTCCACCTCACCCTTGTTGTTCACCGAACGCAGCAGCAGTTCGTAACTGTGCTCCCTGGCCTCGACTTCCGGGTTCAGCGCGACGATACGCTGACCGTACAGGATAAACCTGTTCTCGCGCAATGAGTTGGAAAGCTCAGCGACCCGGCGGATCTCATGATGCTTGCTGTCTGTCGTCCCGCCATCACTTTCATAGACATGCACACGATTGCGCCCCAGGCTCTTTGCCGTATAACAGGCCACGTCGGCACGGCTCATCAGCTCCGCGGTAGTCGAAACCGCGGCAGTAACCGACACCACACCGATACTTATTCCGATATCGAATTTCTTGCCATTCCACTCGAACGAAAAATTACTGACCGCCGCAACCAGTGACTGCGCGATCTGGGCTGCCTTTTCCACCGGACAGTCATCCAGCAGCAGACTGAACTCATCACCACCAAAACGCGCCAGCGTGTCACGGCTGCGGATCTTCGAGGCCAGCAGGCTGGTCAGCTTGCGCAGCAGGTCGTCGCCGGCCACGTGGCCGGCCGTATCATTGACGATCTTGAAATGATCCAAATCCAGGTAACACAACGCATGCGAGACATTCGTCTCCTTGGCCTTGGACAAGGCCCGGGACAACCTTTTTTCAAATTCACGCCGGTTGACCAGGCCGGTCAGCGCATCATGGGTGGCCTGGTAGGCGATCTGCCGGGTCAGGTCACGGATCTCGCTGATGTTACTGAATACCAGCACGATACCCAGCACCGTGTCGTCATATTTACGGATCGGCGCAGCGGTATACTGCACCCCATAGTCCTGTCCCGACGGCGCCTTGAGCACACAGTTCTGGGTAAAGCTGATCACCTTCTTTTCTTTCAGACACTTGTCCAGTGGAATGGTCAGCGCCGCCTGGCTCTGCTCATCGACGATCTTGAACACCTGGTCCAGGCGCTTGCCGATCGCCGCTTCGCGGCTCCACTCGGTCAATGTTTCCGCGACCGGATTCAGGTAGTCGATGACTGCGTTTTCGTCGGTAGTAATCACTGCGTCACCGATCGATTCCAGTGTCACCTGCACACGCTCCTTTTCTTTCAACAACGCTTCTTCCATGTGCTTACGGTCGGTGATATCACTGATCAGCATACGGTACTCAGGCCCGGAATATTCCTGCCGTCGGATCGGCCCGCTTTCAAGCAGGGCATGAAAGATCGCACCGTCGCGGCGCACGAACCGAAGTTCACACTTTTCGATCGAGGTCGTATTTCGAATCAACTTGACAAACTGCGCAAACACCCCCTTGTCGTGCGGCTCGACGAATTCCGAAAGCCTGGACCCGAACAAGGCCTCGCGGTCAGCGCCGAGCAATACCGCAGCGGTCAGATTGGCCTGGGTGATCTCACCGTTGTCTTTCAGACTGATATATCCGATCGGGGCGAAATCATACAATTCGATAAACTTCTCATGTGAAAGGCGCAGTGCCTGCTGCGTCGCCCTGAGCTTTTCGTTCTGACTTTCCAGTTGCTGCTGCTTGACCTTCAACTCATGAATCAGGTCGACAACCTCACGGGTAGTAAAGGTTTTGCCACTGCCTGCCGCATTTTGCGCGCTGCGATTGATCAATGTGCCCCCCCGAGTGAAAACAACTGCTGCATAGACAACAATGAATCTACGGTTTTTTGATGATTCGATGACATGAATAAATAACAGGCAAAAACTGAACCAGAACCAGTGAATTAGACATTTTGGTGTGCGCGGCGTGTTGCTGTGTACGGAGTGTTGGTGCGTACAACGCACCCTACCAGGTGTAAAGCACTCGGGAATCGCTTGGAACCTGAATTCCGCGGGCCGGAAGTTTTTTCTGCAACATTGCCCAAGCCCGCCTTTCTTACCACCGTTCGTCGCGAGACGGTTCAAGGGTGCGACCTGGCTGGCTTTCGCGACCGAGGTGCGCGCAGGCAAGTAGG
>JALUUZ010000556.1 GCA_027021095.1 Gammaproteobacteria bacterium | reverse complement strand
CATAGTGCCGACTATGCCTGCGCGCTCCTCGGTCGCGAAAGCCACCCAGGCCGCACCCTTGCACCGTCTCGCGACGAACGGTGGTAAGAAATGCGGGCTACCCGGAACCCGAAGCAGGACAGAGCCGGCAGGCGCCAACAACCGCCTGGCGCTTCGCGTTCCAACGTGAACGCGCATTATCGCCTGTCTGGCACGGCTTGTCACTTCGGTCCGATGCAAAGCGCCGATCACGCTGTCAAATCACTTCCTGCGGATCCACATCGATCGACCAGGCGACACGGCGCGCAAGCCGGTGCTGCTCCAACTGTGGCAGCCAACATCTCAATGACCGGTACAGGCTGCTGCGGCGAGCCGATTGCAGCAGCAGCTGTGCACGGTATTTGCCGGCCCGCTTCTCCATCGGCGCCGGGTGCGGACCGTAACATTCGACCTCCGGCACCCGGCAAAGCTCGATCAGCTGCCGTGCCTGCTCGAGAAACACCAGCGGGCTGTCTGCCGCCGTGGACTCGGCGCGCAGCATCACCATAAAATGGTATGGTGGCAGCTGGGCCTGCTCACGCTCTGACATCAACGTCACCGCGATCTGCTGGTAATCCTGCGTCAACAACAACTGCATCAGCGGATGATCCGGGCAATGCGTCTGAATCAATACCCTGCCAGGCAGTTCGGCACGGCCTGCCCTGCCGGCGACCTGCAGAATCAGCTGCGCCATACGCTCGCCGGCACGGAAATCCGCACCAAACAGGCCGTGATCCGAATCGATCACCCCGACCAGGGTCACGTTTGGAAAGTGGTGCCCCTTGGCCAGCATCTGGGTACCGATCAAGATCTGACTTTTTCCCTGGCGCGCAAGCTCCAGTTTGTGCTGCAGTGCGTCCTTGCGCCGCGTGGTATCCCGGTCGATACGCACGATGTCGGTCTGTGGAAACCTTTGTTGTAATGCCGATTCGATTCGTTCTGTGCCATAACCATAATGATGCAGCGCCTCGCTGTCGCACTCGCCACACTGCGCAGGCAGTGGCCGCACTGCACCACAATGATGGCAACGCAACTGCCGGCTGCCGGCATGAAAAGTCAGGCGGGCGTCACAGCGTGCGCACTGGGCGGTCCAGCCACAGTCATGACACAGCAAGGTCGGGGAAAACCCACGCCGGTTCAGGAACAGCAGCACCTGGCGGCCGGCACCGATCTCCTGCGCGACCGCATCGAACAATTCGCTGGAAAGCCCTTCCGCCAGCTTTTTGCGCCGCAAATCGATCAGGCCTATTTCCGGCCTCGAGGCATTGGCGACCCGGTGTGGAATCCGCAACTGCGTGAACTTGCCGGCCTCTACATTATAAAGGCTTTCCAATGACGGTGTGGCCGAACCCAGCACCACGGGAACCTGCAACCGGCGTGCCCGCATGATCGCAATATCACGTGCCGAATACCGGAATCCATCCTGTTGCTTATACGACAGATCGTGTTCTTCATCGACGATCACCAACCCCGGTGCGGCCAATGGCAGAAAGACGGCAGAGCGTGTGCCGAGAATCACATTGGCCTCACCACTGCGTGCCGACTGCCAGGCAGCCAGCCGTTCCTGGTCCGACAAACCGGAATGATAGACGGCAAGCCTGTTGCTGAAACGGCGCTGAAAACGGCGGATCAACTGCGGTGTCAGGCCTATCTCCGGCACCAGGATCAGGACTTGGCGTCGCCGCCCCAGTACCGCGTCCGCGGCCTGAAAATAAACCTCGGTCTTGCCGCTGCCGGTATCGCCGAACACCAGGTAGGCCCGGTAGCCGTCCAGGCCGGCAAGGATCGCCTCCAAGGCCCGCTGCTGTGCGGGATTCAACCGGTGCGGTGTATCCATCCGTACCGCCTGGGGTTCACTGCCGGGTACGGAAACCAGTTCTTCCTCGACCAGCTTTTTTTTCACCAGTTCACGTAACGGCCGCCGCCAGTGCTCTCCGAGGCACGCCAGTTCCTCGCTGCCCGCGCCAGCAGGATGGCGCAGCAGGTAAGCCAGCACCCGGGCCTGTGCCGGGGCATTGGACAATGTTTCACGACCTGCCTGTGCCTGCTTCGCCGGCTTCCAGCGCTTACATTGCTGTGCCCTGTGCAACGCCCCCAGTGCCGCCGTCAACGGCGTACTCTTCCTCAGCAATACCGGCAGCGCATTGAAGACAGCCTCGCCCGGCGGACAGGCATAATAATCAGCCGCCCAGAGCATCAACTCAAGCAGCAGGCTGTCCAGCACCGGGGCCTCATCGAGGACTTCAGTCACTGGCTTCAGTTTGTGCCGTGGCACGTCGGTCCGGTCGCTGATCCCGACCACCAGGCCGACCTTCTGGCCCTTGCCAAAGGAAACCTTGACCCGCATTCCTGGCTGAATGGCGGTCCCGTCCCTTTCTCGGGGCGGCAGGTAATCGAATACCTTATAGAGAGGCACCGGGATCGCAACCCGGAGATAAGACTTGTTTACTGCCATGACACCAATAGTACAACGGTTTCCCTGCTGCTGCCCGCCGGACACAGGCTTTCGTTCGGCCGCGCAAAGCGTCCGGGGAGGGCTATAAACGGCGGAAAAAAATGGTGGGCCGTTAAATTTGTTGTATAAATGATCAGGCCATCAGGTTGCACATTGATCTTGTGTACATAAAATATACAGAGCCTGTGGATAACTTTGTGGATTAATTGGGACAGTGGAACAGTCAATGTTCCACCAGAACTGGGCAATGTTTATTCACGTATCAAAGAGCAAGATATATTTTCTTTATTATCAATAAGTTAAAAATTTACCCTAGAAAAAAAGAAGTTTGGAAAAATCCCTGTTTTGTCCATGCGGCACTGAACCCGGGTTGTGAATAACCCAGTGCAAAATCCAGATGGCGAGAATAAACAAGCATTTAGTGAAACCAGTTTGATTTCACCGGAACACTCTTTATCCAACCCGTTTCCAGGATCGTGACAGGCTTATGCCTGGTTCTGCTGTGTTAGTCGTGTAAAGAAAAGATCACTCGGTATCCGTTTTAGTTTTCAGTCTTTCGCCGCTCTCGTGTTCACTCTGCAGGTGTCAACCAAATCCCTGCCGATACGTTTTTGTTGCTAAAGAAGCTTAGTCGATATCAACAGGAAAGGAAGGGGGAAACGAAAAAAATTTAGTGCTCGGGCAGGCGAAAAAATATACATTGTTTCTGCCAGAAAAATAGATCACGGCGGCCACAAACAGCTCGTATTTGTCGGTGGAAAAATAAAAATCAATTAGAATGATAACTTTGGTAACAGCTGTAACCGATGGGAGAGTGATGCTGGACAATGCCGCCGCATTGGATCAATTTCTGCAATCGATAGAACGCAGGGCATACCGTATTGCGTATATCGCAACGAGTAATACCGAAGAAGCACTGGACCTGGTACAGGACGCAATGTTTAAACTGGTGCAGAAATATTCACACAAGCCGGAAACTGAATGGCCTGCGTTGTTTTACACTATCTTGAACAGCAGGATCTATGACTGGTACAGAAAGTCGTCAGTGCGCAATCGCTGGCTGGGCTGGCTGCCGGGCCAAAGGCAGGCTGATGACGACAACACACAGCCGGCCGACCCGATCAGCCAGTGTGAAGATACCCGGGCAGCCGGACCGGAACAGGTCATAGAACAAACTGCTACAATGCAGACGATCGAATCTGCATTGCAGACACTGCCGCTGCGGCAGCAGCAGGCCTTCCTGCTGCGGATGTGGGAAGAATTCAGCGTCGAAGAAACAGCCGGCATCATGGGCTGCTCACAAGGAAGTGTCAAAACACACTGCTTCAGAGCAATCGCAAGGTTACGTGAATTGCTGGAGGATAAGGAGCTATGACCCTAGAACAGGACAAGTTTATATCGAAACTGAAACAGCAGCTCGACCAGAGTGCTGAAAACGTTTCGCCGGAGGTCGGGCGGCGCCTGCAACAGGCCCGCCAACAGGCATTGCGCATCCCAAGAAAGCGCTGGTTTTTTGCTGGTCTGCTGTCGCGGATCCTGGCTCCAAACCGCAAAAGACGCTATCGCATTGCCTGGGCAGGCAGTCTCGCCGCGGTATTCGTTGCCGCGGCGATCTATATTGCATTGGTGCCCGGCCTGAACGATCACCTTGAGGTGGATGCGCTTGAAGTGCTGGCCGCGGAGGATTCATTGGAGTTCTACGATGAATTGGCATTCTACGAATGGCTGGCGAAAGAAAACGCGCAAGATGCGGGCTAGGCTGATACTGTCGGCAACGCTACTGCTGCTGTCGGCAACCCTGGCCCATGCACAACAGCAGCCCATGCCATCGCCTGAGCTGCTGGAATTCCTGGGCCGGTTTGGCAACAAAAAAGGGGAATGGCTGGACCCCAGGGAGCTGGAAAAAATGCAGTTTCCACAACAACAAGGCAAAGCAACGCATGAAAAATAATCGTCATTTTCTGCTTCTGTCCGGACTGCTGCTGGTGCTGTTCTGCACTACCGCGGCTGCGGACCGTTTTGCCTGGCACCGGCTGACCCCTGAGGAACAGCACTTGTTACAGCGCCTGGAACCGGCTTGGGAACAACTGAGTTTAGAACGGCGCCGGCACTATGTGCACGGTGCCCGCGCATGGCTCAGGATGGGGCCGGCGGAACGCAGGATCGCCGCCAAGCGCCTGCGTCAATGGCGGCAGATGAACCCGGCGCAGCGCCGCAGACTGATCAGGCGCTATCACCTGTTCAGGAGCCTGCCGCGCCGGGAACGGCGCCGACTGCGGCGTATACATCGCTGGTTTCAGAGCCTGCCACCCGAAAAAAGACACCGGCTGCGTGAACGCTGGCGGAAGATGTCCCCGAAAGAGAAAAAGCGGCTGCTGCGAAGACTCAGGCGCCTGCAAAAAAAAAGAGCCCGGGAAAACCGTGAGCGTTTCTATTTCCGCCACCGGATACGTGAGTTCGAGCTCGAACGCGAACGTGAACTGGAAGGGATCGAAGACAGGTATGAACGCCGCCGCCGGCACCGGCTGCGTAACAGGTAGCCGCAAAATCAGTCCATTCGGACCAGGTATCCGCACGCGTTGGCGCTATTCAGCGTATGCAGGATATGCAAGAATAGGCTTGTTCACAGCCACCGGCAAGCACGCGAATGTCGATCGACCACAAATCAGTCAACCAGTACTTTGCACAGCTGTTTTCATCTCACAGTCCACCTGAACTGGCCAGACGTCTGCAACCCAAGACCGCGCCAGCGGATGGCGGCAGCAGAAAAAAAATACCACGCAACCCGTATATCACTGCCAAGACCGTCGATGCACGCTGGGCGATTCTGTCCGCCGACGCAACCCGGCGTGAACAATTGCTCGATCCGCAGACACAGCAGCAGATGGAAGCGTACAACCGCAACATCGAAAACTTTATCGGCACCGTCAAGGTGCCAGTCGGCATCGCCGGGCCGCTGCGCGTCAACGGCCTGCATGCACAAGACGATTACTATGTGCCACTGGCAACTACCGAAGCCGCGCTGGTCGCTTCCTACAACCGGGGGGCGCAGCTGATTACCCGTGCGGGCGGCGCCGCCTCTGCGGTGTTGAGTCACGGCGTCAGCCGGGCACCCGGTTTCGCGTTCGCCAACCTGCTGGACGCCGGCCGCTTTGTCAATTGGGCCACACAACAGTATGAGACCTTCGCCGGGATCGCGGCACAGACGAGCCGGTTCGGCCGGCTCAAGGACATGCAC